>NZ_JBEZDS010000001.1:0-42516 GCF_040648435.1 Dactylosporangium sp. NPDC049140
TCGACGATGAGGATGTAGGGGTCGTCGAGGACGGCCTCCATCCGGTCGCTGTCGGTGGCGAAGTACGGGGAGATGTACCCCTTGTCGAAGCGCATACCCTCGGTGAGCTCGAGCTCGAGGCCGAAGGTGTTGCTCTCCTCGACGGTGATGACGCCTTCCTTGCCGACCTTGTCCATCGCCTCGGCGATGATCTCGCCGACGGTGTTGTCACCCGCGGAGATGGAGGCGGTGGAGGCGATCTGCTCCTTGGTCTCCACGTCCTTGGCGAGGTTGGCCAGCTCGTCGGCGACGGCGGCGACAGCCGCCTCGATGCCGCGCTTGAGGGCCATCGGGTTCGCGCCGGCCGCGACGTTGCGCAGGCCCTCACGGACCAGCGCCTGCGCGAGCACGGTGGCCGTCGTCGTGCCGTCACCGGCAACGTCGTCGGTCTTCTTCGCGACCTCCTTGACCAGCTCGGCGCCGATCTTCTCGTAGGGGTCCTCGAGCTCGATCTCCTTGGCGATGCTCACACCATCGTTGGTGATGGTGGGCGCGCCCCACTTCTTCTCGAGCACGACATTGCGGCCCTTGGGCCCGAGAGTCACCTTGACGGCGTCGGCGAGCTGGTTCATGCCCCGCTCGAGACCGCGGCGGGCCTCTTCGTCGAACGCGATAATCTTGGCCATTCGGCGTTGTCCTCCTGGACACTCACGATTCGCCACGACCCACGCGGGGCCGGCGGCGCACCGCCTGCTTGCGCACCTTCGAGGACCCAGTCGGGATCCCCGGCGGTCGGGCCGGATAGCCCGCGACGACCAGCCTCTCGATGGTTGCCCACCGGAGGACTGCACCGTCCCGACCTTGGCACTCACCGGTTGCGAGTGCCAAGTCCTTGTTTAGCACTCTGGCCCGGCGAGTGCAAGCAATCAGGCAACCTCGGGAGGTGAATCCGAAGGCGACGCCCGCCGTGCGCTGCGCCGCACCTCATCGACCAGTTCGGCGGTGTGCAGCACGGCCGGATCGGGCTCGTGGCGGCCCTCGCGCACCTGCGCCGCGAAGGCCGCGCAGGCCTGCCGGAACTGGTCGTCGGCGGGCAGGCGCTCCTCGTGCTCGCCGAGGGCGTCGGTGATGCGCACCACGGGCTCCAGCGTGGCTGGGGCCGTGAACGCCCGGTCGAGCAGCAGCCGGCCGGTGGAGCCCCAGGCCGAGTACCACGACCCGTAGGCGTGCTCCATGCCGAACCGGACCGTCACCATCACCCCGCCGCCGGCGAGCAGCAGCGCACTGCCCGCCACGTCGACGCCGGTCCGCGGGTCCTCCCGCAGGGTGGCCCCGACGAGGGTGAGCTCGCCGAAAAGGTCCTGGGCGGCCCGGATCAGGTACACCCCGAGATCCAGCAGCGCCCCGCCGCCGAGCCGCGGCGAGTAGCGGATGTCGGTCGCGGGCAGCGGCGGGATGCAGAACACGGCGTCGAACGAGCGCGGTGACCCGATCCGCCCGCCGGCCAGCAGTTCCCGGACCGCGCGGTGCTGGGCGTGGTACGGGAAGACGAAGTTCTCCCGCAGCACGAGCCCGCGCCGCTCGGCCAGCTCGAGCAGGTCGCGGGTGTCCGCGGCCGAGGCGGTCAGCGGCTTCTCCGCGAGCACGTGCTTGCCGGCCTCCAACGCGGCCCGCGTCCACTCGTGGTGCAGGCCGGTCGGCAGGGCAAGGTAGATCGCGTCCACGCCCGGGTGGGTGAGCAGATCCTCGTAGCCCACCGGTTCGCCGCCGAACTCGGAGGCGTACCGCGCCGCCTTGTCCTTGTCCCGGCTGGCGATCGCCGCCACGACCGTGTCGGGGCCGGCGACCAGGGCCGGCAGCGCCTTGCGTTGAGCGATGCTGCCGCAGCCCAGCACGCCGACCCGCAGCGGGGCGCTCACCAGGCCCCCCGCAGGCCGGTCACGAGCGTGCGGGCCTGCACGTTGACGTAGTGGCTGTGGCGCAGCAGGTCGGCGAGCTGGTCCAGGGTCATCCAGCGGTGGTCCGGGGTCTCCTCGAGCTCGATGTCGTCGGCCGGCTCGACCACGACGTAGCGGCTCTCCGCGCGATGGAAGCGGCCGCCCTCCTCCGACAGGACGGTGTCGTACCGGATGCTCTCCGGCGGCGCGCCGAGCACCACGTCGAGGTAGGCCGGGCGCTCCTGCGCGGGGCGGTGCCCGTAGCTGTCCGGGGTGCACTGCACCGTCGGGGCGAGCTCGACCACGTCCAGGTAGCCGGGCTCGACGCGGGCGTTGACCAGCACGTGGAGCACGTCGTCGATCCGGCGCGCCAGGAACGCGGCCAGGCCGTGCCCGTGCGGCTCCAGCAATGGCTGGCGCCACGCGGCGATCTCGCGGCCGCGGGCCTCGACGTCGACCGCGATGACGCTGAAGTACCGCCCCTCCTCGTGCGAGATCGCGTCGTCGGTGCGGTGCCACTGCTCGACCTGGTTGAGCGGGACCAGCCGGGTGACGACCTCGTGCCGGCTCTGGCAGTCGGTGATCCAGCTCATGATCTCGCCGGTGGTGTGGCGGGCCCGCTCGCCGGTCAGCGAGTGCACGATGGCCGCGGCCCAGTCGTCGTCGGCGTGCGAGAACACGCCCTCCAGGCCGGGCCCGGAGAAGGGCAGGCAGGACAGTACCGTGCGGGAGTCCATATTGATCATGTTGTCCACGGCGAGCAGCCGGTGCAGCTGGCCGATCGTGACCCAGCGGAAGTCGTCGCCGAGCGGCACGTCCTCGTCGACCTCGACGATCATGTTGCGGTTGCGCTTGCGGAAGAACCACGAGCCCTGCTCGGACTGCAGCACGTCGGCGACGACCTGCTCCGGGCGGGCCTCGCGGAAGTACTGCAGGTAGGGCACCGCCCGCCCGCCGTGGACCTGCATGTAGTTGCTCCGGGTGGCCTGCACCGTCGGCGAGAGCTGCAGATCGTTGCAGTTGCCCGGCTCGGTCTTGGCCTGCATCAGGCAATGCAGCACCCCGTCGAACTCGCGCACCAGGATGCCCAGGATGCCGATCTCGGGCTGGTGGATGATCGGCTGGCTCCACTGCCCGACCGGGCCGTAGTCGCTGCGCACGTGCAGGCCCTCGATGAGGAAGTACTTGCCGCTGGCGTGGCCGAGGTTGCCGGTGGTCGCGTCGAAGGACCACTGCCCGAGCTCGGCGAAGGGAATCCGGCGTACCTCCTGGCGCAGGGCGGCCGAACGGCCGGCCCACCAGGCGTGGAACTCGTCGTTGGGGGTGACGCGGCTGTCCAGGGCGATCGCCGAGCGGGCGATGCGCTCGGCGAGCGAGACCCGCAGGTCCCGGACGCCGGTTGCGGTGTTCATGGTTGGTCTCCGATCCGTTGACTGGTCAGCGCCTCGATGCGGCGCAGGACTTCGGTCGGGTCAGGGGCGGCCGCGGACTCGTCGCGCAACACCGCGGCGCGGGCGGCGAAGCCGGGGCCGGCGAGCAGGTGCTCCACGGCGTCGCGCAGCTCCTGGTCGCCGGGGTCGGGGCCGCCGAGGTCGAGCCCGGCACCGGCCTTCGCGAGCTGGGCGGCGTTGAGCCGCTGGTCGGGTACACCCGGGCAGATCACCTGCGGCACGCCCAGCACCACGGCGGTCATGAAGGTGCCGCCGCCGCCCGGCGAGACGATCGCCGCGCACCCGGGCAGGAGCTGGGCCAGCGGCGCGTGCTCCAGCAGCACGACATTGTCGGGTACGGCGCCGAAGCCGGCCCGGTCCCGCTCGGCCACCGTGACGACCACGTCGGCGTCGAGCTTGGCGAGCGCGCCGACCACCCGGGCCGCGTCGCTGCCGCCGCCGCCGTAGCGGCCGAGGACCGAGCCCCACGTCACGCAGACCCGCGGCCGGTCCGTGGCGCGCGGCAGCGGTCCCGGCCAGATGGCGTCGCGGTTGTACGGCACGTGCCGCACCGCCTGCCGCGGGCCGTCCGGGTCCAGCTGCAGGCCGGGCGGGCAGGGGTCGACGGTGAACGCGCCGCGCGGGTCCGGCACCGCGACCCCGGCCTTCGCGGCCAGCGGGGCCAGGGCCTCGGCCTCCCAGCCGCGCAGGGTCTGCGGGAAGTCGATGCCCCACAGGTGGCGCACGTGCGGCAGGCCGAAGCGGGCGGCCACGATCGGGGCGGCGTACGTGGTCGGCTCGTGCACGATGACGTCCGGCCGCCACGCCTCGACCAGCTCGGTCAGGCCGGGCAGCATCGCCCCGGCCATCGCCGTGAAGATCGACAGCGGGTGTCCGGCCGGGCGCCCGGCGGCGCGCGCCCGCGCCGGCCCGCCGGGCATGTTCGGGATGAGGGCCGCCAGGTCCACGTCGGTGCCGATGCGCGCGGCCGGCAGCCCCGCCGCGCAGATCTCGGGCACGATGGCGGGCTGGCCGGCGACCAGGACGTCGTGCCCGGCGAGCCGGGCCGCCCAGGCCAGCGGGATCATCGGGTGCAGGTGGGACGGCCACGCCCAGCTGGTGAAGAGGATGCGCATCAGCGGGCGCCCGCCCGGCCGAGGACCCGCCCGGGGTGCACGGGCAGCGCGAGCGGGGCCCGCACGATGGGGCTGTGCTGCCAGCGAACCTCCCGCGGCGGTACCGCCAGCGTCAGCTCCGGGCACCGGGCGGCCAGCGCGGCCAGGCCGGCGCTCGCCTCGACCCGGGCCAGCGGCGCGCCGAGGCAGTAGTGGGGCCCGTGCCCGAAGGCCAGGTGCCGCGCGTCGGAGCGGCCCAGCAGCAGCCGGTCGGGCTCGGCGTTGGCGGCCGGGTCCCGGTTGGCGGCGGCGAAGGAGACCATCACCGGGTCACCCGGGAGCAGCTCCACGCCGGCGATCCGCACCGGCTCGGTGGGGAACATCCAGAACGACGTCTTGACCGATCCGTCGTACCGCAGCAGTTCCTCGACGGCGTCCCCGCAGCGCCCGGGCTCGGCGTGCAGCGCGCGCCAGCGGCCCGGGTCGGCCAGCAGGTGCAGCACGCTGGTGGCCAGGAACCCCAGCGTGGTCTCGTAGCCGCCGATGAGCAGCACGAACAGCATCGAGCGCAGCTCGGGCTCGCTGAGCCGGTCGCCATCGGCCGCCTCGGCCGCGAGGGTCGAGACGAGCCCCTCCCCCGGCGCCCGGCGGGCCTCGGCGATGAGCCGGTCGAAGTACGCGAACAGGTTGCCGACCGCGGCCTGGCGCCGCCGGGCCGACTCCTCGGGGCCGGCCCGGGTGTCGTCGGCGACGACGGCCCGGATCCAGCCGCGGAACTGCTCGCGGTCGCCCTCGGGCACGCCCAGCAGCTCGCAGATAACCATCGCCGGCAGCGGCTCGGCGAACGCGGTCACCAGGTCGGTCTCGTCCCGCCCGGCGAGGGCGTCGACGAGGCCGTGGGCGAGCCGGTCGACGTGGGCGCGCATCGCCCGGACCGGCCCGGGCGCGAAGACGCCGGACACCAGCCGGCGCAGCCGCGCGTGGTCGGCGCCGTCGGTGATGCCGACGTGGGGCGCCATGACCCCCGGGTCCGCGGTCGGGTTGGCCCGGTTGGCGGCGAGCCAGTCGGCGCCGGCGTTGCGCGGGTCGCGGCTCATGCGCGGGTCGGCGAGCAGGGCCCGGGCCTCCGCATACCGGGTGACGAACCAGACCCACCGCCCGTCGCCGGTGCGGGCACGGTGCACCGGCGCGGCTTCGCGCAGCCCGGCGAGGTACGCGTACGGGTCGGCATCGTGCTCATTCGCAAACGGATCGGGCAACAGGTCGACGGCGGTCATGCCGGCACCCCCGCGAAAGCCGCAAACGGACCGGGCCGCAGGTCGACGACGGTCATGCCGGCACCCCCGCGAGCGCCCGCGCCTCCAGTGCCGGCACCAGGGCCGGAGGCGCCGGGGCGGCGGCGTTGTCCGCCGCGAGGCGGGCCGCGGCCGGCCGCGCGGCGGGATCGTCGAGCAGCTCCCGCACCGCGGCCCGCACCGCAGCCGGCTCGGCCTCGGCGCCGGGCAGGCAGCGCCCCGCGCCGGCCGCGGCCACCCGCTCGCCGTGGTCGAAGTTGTCGTTGACGAACGGCAGCGCCAGCTGCGGCACGCCGTGCGCGGCGCAGGTCATCGTGGTGCCGGCCCCGCCGTGGTGGACCGCCACCGCGGCGCGCGGCAGCACCTGGTCGAGCGAGAGCCAGCCGGCCGCGACGACGTGCGCCGGTAGCGGCCCCAGCTGCTCGCGCACGGCCGGGTCGACGGCGAGGGCGACCGCGAGGCCGAGGCCGCCGAGGTCCGCGACGATCCCGCGCAGCAGCTCCTGCACCGCGGGCGCGCGGCCGAGGAAGGACCCGGCGGTCACCACGGCGAGCGGGCGGCCCGGATCGGGGATGTCCGCGGTGACGTCGGCGGCGCCGTTGTAGGGCACGTAGCGCATCCGGACGCCGGCCGGCTGGTCGGGCAGCTGCAGCTGCGCGGGGCAGACGTCGAGGTACAGCGACTCGCGGGGCCGTCCGGCGAGGCCGAAGCGGGCGTACACCGGCGCCAGCTCCGCGTGCGCGGCCTCGTGCAGTTCGCGGCGGCTGGCGATGCCGTAGGTCTGGATCGCGTACGGCACCCCGTGCGCGGCCGCGGCGATCGGCCCGGCGTACTCCGTCGGCTCGGTCAGCAGCAGGTCCGGCCGCCAGCGTCCGACCAGCCCGGCGAGGCCGTCGACGGTCCGGGCGGCGAGCCGGCCGAAACCGCGGCCGGTGCCGGTCAGCAGCTCCAGCCGGTCCGTCGCCGGCTCCGGGCGCATGACGGCCCGCGGGTCGAAGGGGTCGGTCGCGGCCACGACCGGCAGGCCGGCGGTGGCGGCGTAGGCGACGAACGGCTCCGGCGTGGCCACCAGCACGTCGTGGCCGGCCGCGCGCAACGACCAGCACAGGGGGACGAGGGGCAGGAAGTGTCCGTGCGCCGGACACGTGGTCACGAGCACTCGCATGCGAAAACTCCAATGCGAACCGGGGGTGCGGGCCCGCGGCCCCGTCGGGGGACCGGCCGCGGGCCCGGAGCGGGGCGGGTCGGGTCAGGCCCGCTCGGCGACCAGCACGTGGAACGGCAGCCCGGGCACCTGCCGCTGGACGATGTTCGTGAAGCCCGCGGCGGTGATCATGTCGTGGTGGGCCTGCTGCGAGTGCACCTCGCCGGCGGCCGTCCACGACAGCATGAGGATCGAGAAGAGGTACGGCTCCGGGTCCTCGGCCGGCGAGCCGTCGCGCACGAAGCTCACCACGCCGAGCCGGCCGCCGGGCCGGAGCGCCTGCGCGGCCCGGGTCAGCAGCTCGGTGCAGCGCTGCTCGTCGAAGTGGTGCAGCACGTTGGTGACCAGCACCAGGTCGTGCGGGCCCTGATAGTCCACCTCGAACATGTCGCCGGCGATGAACCCGGCCCGGTCGTGCACCCCGAGCTCGACCGCGTGCTTCTCGGTGATCGGCAGGACGTTGTCCCAGTCCAGGCCGGTCACCCGGGCCTGCTGGAAGCGCCGGGCCAGGGTGAAGCCGTAGAGGCCGTGCCCGCAGGCCACGTCGAGGATCGACAGCGGGTCGTACCCGGCCGCCCACGGCTCGAGCAGGTCGCCCATGACCGCCGCGGTCGGCAGGGTGACGGCGGAGGCGAACTCCGCAAACGTCTCCCAGTAGGCGAAGCCCGGCGTCTCGGCGTTCTGCTCCTCGACGGTGCCGCCGTTGCGCACGGCATCGGCGAGCCGGCCCAGCGAGTCCCACTCGAAGCGGCTGACCACCACCCGGGTCATGTCGCCGAGGTAGCCGGGGGCGGAGCTGACCAGCACGTCGGCCGCGCCCTCGGCCAGGGCGTAGCGCTCCCCGTCCGCGGTGAGCAGCCCGACCGCGGCCAGCGCGTCGAGCAGGATGCGCATGCCGCGCGGGTCGGCCCCGGCGCGTTCGGCCACCGCCGCGGCGGTGCCGGCGCCCTCGTGCACGGCGTCGAAGACCCCGAGCTCGACGGCGGTACGCAGCAGGCTGGTCCTCTTGTAGGCGCGCATCATCTCGTTGACGCTCGCGCGAGTCACGGTCATGGCTACTCCGCCGACCATTCGTAGAACGGCTTCGCCTCGGCGTCGCGCATCGTCGGCCACTGCGGGTCGTACGGCGTGATGAGCGTCGACATCTGCCGGTTCACCTCCTGGAACAAGGGGTGTTCACGGTTCTCGTACAGCCGCTGCCGGAACTCGCCGTCGGCCTCGACCAGGTGCAGGTAGAGGCCGCGGAAGCCGTACAGGGTCCGGCGTTGCGCGCCGATCTGGCGGGGCAGGTCGGTGCCGTCGTGCGCCCCGAACACCTCGGCGATCTTGGGCTCGTTGCCGTCCGGCAGGCGGCCGATCATCAGAATCTTGTGCTTCACGCCGCCATCGTGGCAGCGGCGCATGGAGCATCGATTGACTCCGACCGGACCGGGCGGCTCAAGGACGGCTCCAGAGTCGTCAAGGAATACTCCAGGGCCGCCATTTACGTTCCGCACATGGCCATTACCGCTTTCGATCGGCCCGGTTCCGGCCGGGCCGGGTCGCGTCCACCCGATGTCCCGGACGGCTGCGGAGCCCTGCGCGCGGCGGCCCGGGAGCCGGTGGCCGCCGTGCTCGCCGCCGCCCTGCTGGAGCCCCTCGCCGAGTCGGCCCGGCGGCGCTGCGACGCGGCCCTGGACGGCATCGTCGCGGCCGGTCCCCCGGCCGACCTCCGGGACCGGCTGGGCCTGCCGCTGGCCGCCGGCACCGTCGCCGACCTGCTCGGTGCCCCGGCCCACCGGCAGGCCCCGCTGCTCGCCTGGGTCCGCGGCGACCTGTCCGGCGAGGAGCTGCTGGCCGCGCTGCGCCACCTGATCGCCTCGCCCGACGTGCTCGACAACGGCCTGCTCATCCACTGCATCCGCGGCATCCGGGCCGGCGCCCTCGACGCCGAGGAGCTCGTGCGGGCCGCGACGGCCCTGCTGGCCACCGCGCCCGCGCTGGCGGACCGGCTCATCGCCGCCCTGACCGAGGCCGCACCGACCAGGACGGGCGGCCCCGAGGAGCTGCTCGGCGCGGCGCCGGTGCGGCTGGTCACGGAGATCGCCGGGCGGGCCACCGCGCGGCGCCTGCCCGGGCTCGCGCCGGTCCCCGGCGACGGGCGGCTGGTGACGTGGGCGGAGGCGCGGCGATGACCCCGGAGACCGACTGCTGCGTGGTCGGCGGCGGACCGGCGGGCCTGTTCCTCGGCCTGCTGCTGGCCCGCTGCGGCGTGCGGGTCACGGTGCTGGAGAAGCACGGCGACTTCCTGCGCGACTTCCGCGGCGACACCGTGCACGCCTCGACGCTGCGCCTGCTCGACGAGCTGGGCCTCGGCGAGCGGTTCCAGAAGATCCCGCACCAGCGGCTGGACCGGGTGCGGGTCCAGCTCGACGGGGGCACGTTCGTGATGCCCGACTTCACGCGCCTGCCGCCGCCGTACTCGTACCTGGCCATGGCCCCGCAGTGGGACCTGCTGAACCTGCTCGCCGAGGCGGGCGCGGCCGAGCCCACGTTCCGGCTGGTCATGCGGGCCTCGGTGACCGGGCTGTGGGAGGACGGCGGGCGGGTGGCCGGCGTCGAGTACACCGACGCGGACGGGCAGACGCACCGGCTCGCGGCCGCGCTGACCGTGGCCTGCGACGGGCGCTCGTCGACCGTGCGGCGGCTGGCCGGGCTCGACGGGTACCGGCAGAACTTCGGCGCCCCCGAGGACACCCTGTGGTTCCGGCTGCCCCGCTTCCCGGACGACCCGACCGGGCTGGTGATCCGCTTCTCCAACGGCCGGGGCATGGTGCTCGTCGACCGGGGCGACTACTGGCAGGTCGCGTACCTGATCCAGAAGGGCTCCTACGAGCGGCTGCGCACCCAGGACGTCGACGTGGTGCGGCGCACGGCCGTGGCCCTGCTGCCGTGGCTGGCGGGCCGGATGGGCGAGCTGGCCTCGTGGGACGACGTGCGCGTGCTCGACGTGCGCATCGACCGCCTGCGCCGGTGGTACACCCCGGGCGTGCTCTGCATCGGCGACGCCGCGCACGCCATGTCGCCGATCGCCGGCGTCGGCATCAACCTCGCCGTGCAGGACGCGGTGGCCACGGCCCGCATGCTCAGCGGGCCGCTCGCCGCCGGCCGGGTCCCGACCGTGCGGCAGCTCGCCGCGGTCCAGCGCCGCCGCTGGTGGCCGACGGTCGTCGTGCAGGGCCTGCAGCGGGTGATCCAGCGCGACGTGTACCCGGCCGACACCCCCGACGCCGAGCAGAACATCGGGCGCACCAATGCCCGGCCCGCGCCGCCGATGCGGCTCATGCAGCGCTTCCCGGCGCTGGGCGGCCCGCCGGCCCGGCTGGTCGGGCTCGGCCTGGTGCGCGAACGCCCGCCGCAGTCGGCACTGCGGACGCCATGAACCAACCAGCCGCCATGAACCAACCAGCAGCAGAAGGAGATCGCATGACGGAACAGGAGACGGTCGAGGCGTTGATCCTCGCCGTGGGCGGCCGCCCGGACGACGTGCGCGCCGCCGTCGACCGCCTCGGGGCCGGGCCGGTCGCCGAGGCGGTCGTGGCGGAGCTCCGCTTCCGCGCCGCGCCCCCGGCGGACCTGCCCGAGGTCAACGTCCAGCTCGACCTGGTGCACGGCGACCGCACGCTCGGGTTCGTCGTCACCCTGTCCGGCAAGGGCGCCACCGCCGACGCCGGGCAGGACCCGGACGCGCCGATGTGGGTGTCGTACGAGCTGGCCGACCTCGTGCGCGCGGTCTACGGCCCGTCCGGCGGCCGGGCCGGGCACACGCGGCGGGTGGAGCTGCGGCTCGGGCGCGACGAGTCCGGGCCGCCGAACCCGAAGGCGTACCTCGTGAAGCTCGAGCCGGTCTCGCGGGCCGTGCACGCGCTCTTCGGCGCCGTCGACCCGGCCGAGCCCGACCTCGGCGACCTGGCGGTGCGTTACGCCACCGACAAGTGGGGCGGCCTGCACTGGTTCACCCCGCACTACCAGCGCCACTTCAGCGAGCTGCGGGACGAGCCGGTCCGGCTGCTCGAGATCGGCATCGGCGGCTACGAGCAGCCCCACCTGGGCGGCGGCTCGCTGCGCACGTGGAAGCGGTACTTCCGCCGGGGCCTGATCTACGGGCTGGACATCTTCGACAAGTCCGCGCACGACGAGCCCCGCATCACCACGCTGCGCGGCGACCAGAGCGACCCGGCGTACCTTCGGGAGATGGCCGAGCGCTACGGGCCCTTCGACATCATCGTCGACGACGGCAGCCACATCTCCGGGCACGTCCTGGTGTCGCTGCGCACGCTGCTGCCGTACGTGCGCCCCGGCGGCTACTACGTGGTCGAGGACCTGATGTTCTCGTACTTCCAGGGCTTCGGCGGCAGCCCGACCGACCTGAACTCGCCGGACACGTCGGTCGGCTTCCTCAAGACGCTCGCCGACGGCCTGCACTACGAGGACCGGCCCGGCCTCGACCCGGCGCAGGCACGGTACTTCGACCGCCACATCGGCGCCGTGCACTTCTACCGCGGCGTGGCGGTCATCGAGAAGTCGGCCAACGCCGAGGGCTCCCTGCCGCCGTGGATCCCGCGCTCGGGGATGCCGCCGCGCCCCGCGCAGTAGCCCGGACGACACGAAGGGGGCCCGCCGCTCGGCGGGCCCCCTCTCGTGCGTTCAGCGTGCGGCGGCCGCCTCGACGAGCGACTTGATCCGGCCCAGCTGCACCACGCTGTTCTTGTTGATCCGCGCGGTCATGCCGGCGTCGTCGACGGGCGCGGACGGCTTCATCGCGAAGTCCTGCACCCAGCGCATCCGGACCCCGCCGGGCACCTCGGCGTAGTCCCAGTGGATGCGCATGTACTCGAACGGGCCGGTCTCCACCCGGTGCGCGCTGACCGTGCGGGCCGCCGGGTCCGGGGTGCGCTCCGACACCCAGCTCCAGACCCGGCCCTCCTCGTCGGGGTGCATGGTGAGGCGGAAGCGGATCGTCTCGCCCTCCCGCGCCAGCACCTCGGCCCCGGCGTACTCGCTGAACAGCTCCGGCCAGCCCGGCACGTCGTTTGTCATCTTCCACACCAGGTCCATCGGCGCGTCGATGACGATCTCGTTCTCGGTGTGTCCGGCCACGGCTCAGGCCGCCAATCGGCCGGAGTGCAGCAGGTCGACCGTGGCCTGCAGGCTGGTCTCCTTCTCGACCAGGCCCTCGGGGATCTCCCGGCCGGTGCGCTGGGTCAGCCGGGCGGTGATCTCCAGCACCGCCAGCGAGTCCAGGCCGATCTCCTCGTACGTGGCGCTCGGCGCGGCGCCCTCCACGTCGACGCCCGCATCGGCGCCGGCCACTTCCCGGACGACCTGGCGCAGGTCATCGACGGTGAATTCGGACATGGTCCGTCTCCCTTCCTCGAAATCAGACTGCGAAATCCCGTGACAGCACCAGCGCCGCGTTGAACCCGCCGAAGCCGCGGGCCACCACGAGGGCGTGGCGCAGCGGGGCCGGCCGGGCCGCGCCGAGGACGAGGTCGAGCTCGTAGTCCCCGGCCGGCGCGGAGGTGCCGGTCGTCGGCGGGATCACCCCGTCGCGCAGGGCCAGCAGGGCCGTGGCGGTGTCCAGGGCCGAGCCGCCCGCGTAGAGCCGCCCGGTCATGGACTTGGGCGCCGTCACCGGCACCCCGCGCGGGCCGAAGACCGCGCGCAGCGCCTCCGCCTCGCGCCGGTCGGGCTCGGGCGCGCCGTGCGCGTCGGCGAAGACCACGCCGATGTCGCCCGGGTCGAGGCCGGCGTCAGCCAGGGCCAGCTCGATCGCCCGCCGCAGGCCCGGCGGGCGGGCGGAGCCGGGCGCCGGGTCGAAGGTGGCGCCGTAGCCGGCGAGCCGGCCGTAGACGCGCGCGCCCCTCTCGGCGGCGGCCGCGGCGGACTCGAGGACCAGGATCGCGCCGCCCTCGCCCGGCACGTACCCGGCCGCCGCGGGGTCGAAGGGCCGGTACCGGCCGTCGCCGCTGAGCAGCCCGCTCGCGCCCTGGCAGACCAGCGCGTACGGCGACAGCGGGGCCTCAGTGCCGCCGGTGAGCACGAGCCGCGAGCCGGTGCGCAGGGCCCGGCGGGCGTCGGCGATCGCGTCGAGGCCGCCCGCCTGCTCGGTCACCCGCACCCCGCAGGGGCCGCGCAGCCCGTGCCGGATCGACAGCTGGCCGGTGGTGGCGGCGTAGAACCAGGCGATCGACTGGTACACGCCGACGAACTGCGGCCCCTGCCCCCACAGCTTCTGGATCTCCTGCTGGCCGAACTCGTTGCCGCCGGACGAGCTGGCGGTGATGACGGCCAGCTCGTAGTCGGGCAGCTCGGCGAGGTCGGCCCCGGCGTCGCGCAGCGCCAGCTCGGCACCGCCGAAGGCCAGGTGCGTCCAGCGGTCGGTCTGCACCGCCAGCCGCCCCGGCACCCCCTCCTCCGCGGTGAACGCGGCGACCTGCCCGGCGACGCCCACCGGGAAGCCGCCGGGGTCGAAGCGGGTGATGGGCGCGATCCCGTCGCGTCCCTCCAGCGTCGCCGCCCAGTACCGCTCGTGCCCGACCCCGGTCGGCGCGACGATCCCCAGCCCGGTGAAGACCGCGTCCGCGCTCATGCCGCCACCGCCCGGTCGGCGGTGAGCACCACGGCGCTCTGGAAGCCGCCGAAGCCGCTGCCGACGCTCAGCACCGCGTCGACCCGCCGCTCGCGCGCGGTGAGCGGCACGTAGTCCAGGTCGCACTCGGGGTCGGCGTGGTGCAGGTTTGCGGTCGGCGGCACGACGTTGCGGTCGATCGCCAGCGCGCACGCGGCCAGCTCGATGGAGCCGATCGCGCCGAGGGAGTGCCCGACCATCGACTTGATCGAGCTGACCGGGGTGCGGTACGCGTGCCCGCCCAGGCTGTCCTTGAAGGCCGCGGTCTCGTGGCGGTCGTTCTGCTTGGTGCCCGAGCCGTGCGCGTTGATGTAGTCCACCGCCTCCGGGGCGAGGCGCGCCTCGTCGAGGGCCCGCCGGATCGCCTCGGCCATCTCGCGGCCGTCGGGCTTGAGGCCGGTCATGTGGTAGGCGTTGCTGCGGCTGGCGAAGCCCGCGATCCGCCCGTACACGTGCGCGCCCCGCCGCCGGGCCGCCCCGGCCTCCTCGAGCACCAGCACGGCCGCGCCCTCGCCGAGCACGAACCCGTTGCGGGTGCGGTCGAACGGCCGCGAGGCGTGCGCCGGGTCGCCGTTGTCCGGCGAGGTGGCGCGGATGGCGTCGAAGCAGGCCACGGTGATCGGGGAGATCGGCGCGTCGGTCGCGCCGGCCAGGACGATGTCGGCCGCGCCCTCCTGGACCAGCCGGAAGCCGTGCCCGACCGCGTCGAGGCCGGAGGTGCACCCGGTGGAGGTGAGCGAGACCGGGCCCTCGGCCCCGGCCAGCCACGCCACCTCGCGCGCGAGCGAGCTCGGCACCAGGTAGTCGTAAAGCTGCTCGACCGCCCGCGCGGGGTCCACCACCCAGTTGCGGCCGCCGGCGCTGACCTCGACGTAGTGGTCCTCGAGCTTGATCGTGCAGCCGACCGCGCTGCCGATGCTCACCCCGACGCGCTCGGGCCGCACCTGGTCGAACTCCACCCCGCTGTCGCCGAGCGCCTCCCGCGCGGCGACCAGGGCGAACTGGGCGGCCCGGTCGAGCGTGCGCGCCTGCTCCGCGCTGAGCCCGTGCGCCGCCGGGTCGAAGTCGACCTCGGCGGCGATGCGCGAGCGGAAGCCCGCCGCGTCGAACAGCGAGATCGCGCGGGTCGCGGTGCGGCCGGCGGTGAGCAGGTCCCAGAAGGCCTTGCGGCCCACGCCGCCGGGGGCGACCACGCCGATGCCGGTGACGACCACCTCGCGCCCGCTCATTCGGCCGGCGCCAGCCGCAAGGGAGCCTCGCCGGGGTTGGGCTGGGGCTCGGTGTCGACGTGGCCCAGCTCGGGGCGCGGCGCCAGCGGGCCGAGGTGGAAGACCACGAAGGCCTCCGTGGTGCCGCGGTTCTCGACCCGGTGCCGTGCCTCCCGGGCCACGAAGACGGACTCCTCCGGCCCGAGCTCGACCGGCTCGCCGTTGAGCCGCACGGTCACCTCGCCCCGCACGACGAAGAGGAACTCCTCCGAGTACGGGTGGTAGTGCTCCGAGACGAACTCGCCGGGCTGGAGCGTCAGCGCGCCCATGAAGCCCGAGGTGGCCCCGACGGTGGCCGGGCCGAGCAGGACCCGCAGGTCGCCGCCGCGGCGGCGGTTCGGGGTCGCGTCGGACAGGCGGACGGCCGGTGATGTGTTGTTCACGATCGATCTCCCCTTGCCGGGTCTCAGCTCGCGGGTGGCCGGTGCCATGCCTGCACCGGCGCCCGGCCTCGAACACGAGCGATCGTTCCAGCGGCCTCTGGACCAGCCCTCGCGGCGAACTTGAACGCGGGCCGCGCGGCCCCGGCCGGCCGCGCCGGGCGAGGGGCGGCGGCGCTGCTGGACCGGCCTGTTCCGAGGCAGTCCCCAGCCTGGACGTGGCGTTCGTCACGCGTCCGTCATAAGTCCGGGAGGGCGTCGCGCCGCTCCAGTTCGGCTCCAGTGCGGTTCTGCATATTCACAGGGACGAACGTATCGGGGAGGTATCAGTGCGAGTCCTTTTCACATTGGCGGCCGCGGAGGCCCATCTGTATCCGCTCGTGCCGCTGGGCTGGGCCCTGCGGGCCGCCGGGCACTCGGTGCTCATGGCGACGAGCGCGGACTTCGTGCCGGCCGTGACCGCGACCGGGCTGCCGGTCGCGGCGGTGGCGGAGGAGGTCGACCTCGTCGGCTGGCTCCGTCCGCCGGGGCCGCCCGCGGGCGCCGCCCCGGCCGGGCCGCCCTCACCGCCCTCGCCGGGTGAGATGGCCGCGCGCACCGGGCGGCGCTTCGGCGAGCTGGCGGTGCGGGCGCTGCCGGGCACGCGGGAGCTGGTCGGGCGGTGGCGGCCGGACCTGGTCGTCGCCGAGCCGGCCGAGTTCGCCGGCCCGGCGGCCGCGACCGAGGCCGGGCTCCCCTGGGTCCGGCACCAGTGGGGGCTGCCGCTGCGCCCGGAGCTGGCCGCGAACGGGGCCGAGGCGGTGGTCGCCGGGGGCGGCGCGTGGGCCGGGCCCGCGCGGACGCTTGACGTGTGCCCGGACAGCGTGCAGTACCCGGGCGTGGACGGCGGCCTGCGGATGCGCTACGTGCCGTTCAACGGCACCGCGGTCCTGGAGCCGTGGCTGCTGGAGGCCCCGACCCGCCCCCGCGTGCTGCTCACCCTGGGTACGATCCTGCCGCGCGACGAGCGCGCGGAGCCGCTGTGGCGCCGGCTGCTCGACCGGCTGACCGGGCTCGGGGCCGAGGTGCTCATCGCGGTGCCTGACCGGCACCGCGAGTCGCTCGGCCCGCTGCCGGACGGGGTGCGGGCGGGGCGGGTGCCGCTGTTCCAGGCCCTCGCCGGGTGCTCGATGATCGTGCACCACGGCGGCTCGGGCACGGCGATGACGGCGATGGCGGCCGGGGTGCCGCAGGTCATCCTGCCCCACTTCGCCGACCAGTTCGGCAACGCCGAGCGCTTCGCGGCCGTGGGCGCGGCCCGGGCGCTGGCGCCGCACGAGGCCACCGACGCCGAGCTGCGGGAGGCGTGCGAGGCGGTGCTGACCGACCCGCGCCACCGGCAGGCGGCCCGGGCCGTGGCGGACGAGAACGCGGCCGCGCCCGACCCGCACGAAATTGCCGGGCGACTGCCGGCGGAGTTTGTGGCGGTACCGAACTGAGGTTTCGAAGAATATACGCACGGCAGTGTCTTGCAATGCAAATTCATAGTACGCAACTTTGGCGGAAGTCCCCTGACCTGGCAATACATCACCAGGGCCGCCGAACCCACATAAAGACCCGCGGAGGTGTAATCTCGGTCTACGATAGAGAGATGTCAATCTTGTGACATTGTTGAACGCGCACTAACTGCGGGGAGTTTTCGTGCATTTTCGCGTCCTGGGCCCTCTGGAGGTCGAGCACAACGGGAAAGACCTGACACCGCGGGCGGCGAAACAACGCAAGGTCCTGGCGGCACTGTTGCTGCAGGGCAACCGCCCGGTCAAGATCTCCGAGCTCATCCGAGAGCTCTGGGACGACGATCCGCCGGCGAGCGCGGTGAACACGCTGCAGACCTACGTCCTGCGCATCCGGCGCATGCTCGACGCCGCGGCGGCCGACGGCACCCGCCCTTCGGGCAAGAACGTCCTGCTCACCGCGCCGGTCGGATATCAGTTCCGGCTCGGGCACGGACAGCTGGACCTGCACGACTTCGAGCGGCTCTCGGAGGCCGGCATCGAGGCCATGCAGCACGACCAGTTCCACATCGCGGCCATGCAGTTCCGGGCCGCGCTCGAGCGCTCGCGCGGGCCGGCGCTCGCCGACGTGCAGACCGGACCGCTGCTCGGCGTCCACGTGGCCCGCCTGGCCGAGCAGGTGCTGCGGGTGCGCGAGCTGCGGATCGAGGCCAACCTGCGCCTCGGGCGGCACGCCATGCTGATCAGCGAGCTGACCGGCCTGGTGGCGGAGCACCCGACCCACGAACGGTTCCACGGCCAGCTCATGGTCGCCCTCTACACGGCGGGCCGGCGCGCTGAGGCGCTGGACCTCTTCCGCCGGCTGCGCGCCTCGATGGTGCGCGAGCTCGGCCTCGAACCGGCCGACTGGCTCACTCGGCTGCAGCACGCGATCCTCACCGGGGATTCGGGCCCCCTGAACCCGGTGGCGACGCCTGCCTATCAGGCCGCCTCGTCCTGGTGACCGCGGATCATCGCAGATCCGTCGTAGTCCGCAATTCCCGCCCGGGGTCGTGAAGCGCGCGATTACCAATAAATCGGGCACCGGAGAAAGGACTCAGGGCACCGTTCCTCATCAATGAGGACGGTGCCCCGGCGGGTTTACGGGAGTAGCGGGTCAGGCCATCAGCAACTTGACCTGCTCGGCCTGCGGACCCTTCTGACCCTGCGCGATCTCGAACTCGACCCGCTGTCCGTCCTCCAGCGACTTGTAGCCGTCCATCTGAATCGCGGAGAAGTGGACGAACACGTCCTGCCCCCCGTCGACCGCGATGAACCCGTAGCCCTTCTCGCTGTTGAACCACTTGACGGTGCCCTGTGCCACGGTGCACTTCCTCTACTTCGGTCCTACTGCCTTCCGGCTGGCTGTGGGGACCAGCCCGGGCCTGCCGACCCACAGCCGCCGGGTCCGGGGGTGGAACCGACGAAGGAACGACGACCGAACCGCACGGTACAGGAGTGACCCGACCGCCGACAGGCCCAAATCGGACAGCAAGGTCACGAATCAAACAGTACGAAAAGGTCGCCGAGCATGCCTTCTCGGCGACCTTTCCTTGCCGGGTCAAGCATCGCCCGGCGACTACGTGTTAGTAACTTTCGGCGCTACACGTGACGGCGTGACTGAACCACGCGGAAGCGGCTCGCGACGTAGGCCGCGTCGGTCAGCGCGGCATTGGCCGCCGGATTGGCACCGCTGGCGTGGAAGTCGGAAAACGCCGCCGACTGGTTCACGAAGACGCCGCCCGTAAGGTTGACTGACAGATGCACACCAGCAAGTAGAGCGGCATCTTCCATGGCGTCGAGGACCTCCGGCGATGTCGAATACACCGAAGCGGTCAATGCGCCCTTCTTGCCGACGGTGTCGGCAAAGATCCGCAGACTGCCCGCCGTGGAATCGGTGGCGACAACGAAGGAAATGGGCCCGAACCACTCCGATCCATAGGTTTGCTCATCGCCCGCGCCGAGTTTCCGGATGAGCGGAGTGCGGACCGTCGCCGACGCATATGCGGGGTGTGAAACGTCTGAGGATTCGAGCACTCCGTCGCCGATCGCCGCGGCTTTCTGGAGCCTTTCCAGAACGCCCTCGTTCACGATTGCGCCGGTGAGTTCCACGCCCTTGGCGGGGTCGGCGGTGAGCGCCGAGACGGCCCCGGCAATGCCCTGGGCGACGTCGTCGAGGCTCTTGTGCCCCTCGTTCGTGGCGATGCCCCCGGCGGGCACGAGAATGTTCTGCGGAGTGGTGCACATCTGCCCGGAGTACAACACCAACGAGAACCCGATGTTGCGGCACATTCCGGCGAAGTCGTCGGTCGAGTCGACCACCACGGTGTTGACGCCGGCCTTCTCGGTGTAGACCACGGCCTGGCGGGCGTTGTCCTCCAGCCAGTCGCCGAACTCGGTCGAGCCGGTGAAGTCGATGATGCGCACCTCGGGGCGCAGGGCCAGCGTCTTGGCCAGCCCCTCGCCGGGCGCCTCGGCGGCCAGCAGCACGAGGTTGGGGTCGAAGCCGGCGTCGGCGAGCGTCTCGCGGACGATCTTCACGGTGATGGCCAGGGGCAGGACGGCCCGGGGGTGCGGCTTGACGATCACGGGGTTGCCCGTGACCAGCGACGCGAAGAAGCCCGGGTACGAGTTCCAGGTCGGGAACGTGTTGCAGCCGACGACCAGGGCGGTCCCGCGCGGTACGACATGGAAGGTCTTGGCCATGTGCAGCGTCTGACCCTTGCCGGCGGGCTTCTGCCAGTCGGCGGTGGCCGGGGTGCGCGTCATCTCGCGGTAGGCGTAGGCGACCGCCTCGAGCGCCCGGTCGAACGCGTGCGGCGCGCCGGCCTGGAACGCCATGACGAAGGCCTGGCCGGTGGTGGCGTGCACGGCGTTGGCGAGCTCGAACGCGGCCTTGTGCAGCCGCGCCAGGATCTCCAGGGCGACGCCGGCACGGGCCCGGGGGCCGGCCGCGCGCCACGCGGGCATGCCCTCGGCGAGCGCGGCGAACGCGGTGTCGAGGTCGAGGTGGGGGTAGCGCACGTCGAGCGCGATGCCGAAGGGCGAAGTCTCGGTCGCGACCCAGTCGGTGATGCCGGGCTGGTCCTTGAGCGGGAAGTCGGTGCCGAGGTAGGCCCGGAACGCGGCCTCGCCGTCGGCGGCCGCGTGCTCGCCGTAGATGCGGGGGCTGGGCGACTCGGGATAGTTGGACCAGTACGCACGCTCGGCGATCGCGGTCAGCGCCCGCTCCAGCGTGTCGGCGTGGCTGGCGAACATGGGGTGTGAGTTCTCCATGGCGCCATCCTGCCACCGCGGAGCGGGCCCGCCGACCATCTGACGAGTTCCCGCGGCCGGGCAACCCCGGGTGATCTCAGGGTGCGATCGCACCCTGCCAGTTCGCCCAGTGATCGGCGAAGCGGAAGCCCATCGCCTCGTTGATGGCGATCATGTATGAGTTGTCGGCCGCGTTGAAGGTGTCGATCGTGGTCACCGCCGGCTCGGCCGCGCGCATCGCCCGCAGGTTGGCGACCTTGGCCACGAGCCCGAGGCGGTGGCCGCGGTGCGCCGGGTGCACGAGGGTGATCAGCTGCCAGGCGTGCCAGCCGACGGTGCGGGTGACCCGGATCGCCGTCCACGCCACCAGCCGGCCGGTCGCCTCGTGCACCAGGCCGGCCTCGTAGCGCCGCGCCCCCCACGCGACGTACGCCGCCTGCTGGGTGCGGAGCCGCTCCGCGTCGACCCGCTCCGGCTGGTAGTCCAGCTCGCCCATCGGGGTCTCCTCCAGGAAGGAGCTGTCCAGCGCGGCGAGGTCCTCCACGTACTCCTCCGGCAGGGTGGCGCCCCAGTGCACGAGGGCGTACCCGGCGGACTTGGCGACGCCCTCGGCGTACAGCCGGTCGAGCGTTCCCTCGTCGACGTCGGCGAGCAGCAGCCGGCGCCGCGCGTCGAGCAGGCGATTGGTCACCCCGGCGGCCTCGGCGAACCCGCTGGAGCCGGCCGCGACCGGGCTGAAGCCGAGCACGCCGGTGCGGCCGTCGGCGCGGGCGGCGGCGGTCGCGTGGGCGAAGAGGGCCCGGCCGATGCCCTGGCGGCGGTGGGCCGGGTGCACCTGGACGTCGACGTGGGCCTTGTCGAGGTTGTCGTGGCGGGGCAGGTCGAGCTCGGCGACGCCGACCGGCTCGTCGCCGTGCCGGGCGAGGAAGCGGCGGCGGACCGCGCGCGGCGGCGGTATCAGCCACTGCATGTCGTACTGGTAGCGGCAGTTCGGCGGCAGGTCCGGCAGGTCAGCCCGGACGGACTCGTTGACGATCTCGAACACCGCGTCGACGGCCGCCGGGTCGTCGGCGCGCACTTCGTCGATCTCGAGTGTTGATTGGGCCATGCCCGCCAGGGTGGCTCCGGGCGAGCGGCCACGGCAAACCATTTATGCCCGGAAATTGGTCGAGAGGACGCTCGCCAACACCTCCGGTGTTGTGGTCGCGGACCCAGGGGTCCGAGGCGACGCGTCCTCCCGCACCGAGCATCCTGAACCCCGGGCCCTGGGGCGTCAAGTCACCCATCCGACGATCCGCGCACCGCCGGTCACGCTCGGTGTCGACCGCCTCCCCAACTCGGACGAGGTGGTCCTCGTCCGAGCGTGGAAGCGCTCTCCGCAGTTCAACGCTCGGTGATCGCCGCAGTTAAAAAATCATCCGAGGAGGCCGGCCTCGCGGGCCGCCTTCAGCGACGGCTTGACCCGGTGCGTGGGGCCGACCAGGCCGGCGACCGCGTCGAGGGTCTTGAGGCCGTCGCCGGTGTTGAAGATGACCGTCTCGGCGTTCGGGTCGAGCCGGCCCGACTCGACGAGCTTCTTGAGCACCGCGGCGGTGACCCCGCCGGCCGTCTCGGCGAAGACGCCGGCGGTGCGGGCCAGCAGCTGGATGCCGGCGCGGATCTCGTCGTCGCCGACGTACTCCATCCAGCCGCCGGTGCGCCGCACGGACTCCAGCGCATAGACCCCGGCCGCCGGGTCGCCGATGTTGAGCGACTTGGCGATGCCGGTCGGCTTGACCGGGATGATTTCGTCGGTACCGTCGTGCAGCGCCTTGGCGATCGGGTTGCACCCGGCCGACTGGGCGCCGAACACCTTCCACTCGGTCGCCGGGACGAGCCCGATCTCGACCAGCTCGGTGAACGCCTTGTCAATCTTGGTGAGCAGCTCGCCGCTGGCCATCGGGATGACCACCTGGGCCGGGATGCGCCAGCCGAGCTGCTCGGCCACCTCGTACCCGAGGGTCTTGGAGCCCTCGGCGTAGAACGGCCGCACGTTCACATTGACGAACGCGGTGTCCTCGAACTCGTCGGTCTCGGTGAGCTCCGAGCACAGGCGGTTGACCTCGTCGTAGGAGCCCTCGATGGCGACCAGCTCGCCGCCGTACACGGCGGTCATGACGACCTTGCCGGGCTCCAGGTCGGCCGGGATGAACACGGTCGAGGGCACGCCGGCCCGCGCGGCGTGCGCGGCGACGCTGTTGGCGAGGTTGCCGGTGGAGGCGCAGGAGTACCGCGTGAAGCCCAGCGCCTTGGCCGCGGTCAGCGCCACGGAGACGACGCGGTCCTTGAACGAGTGGGTCGGGTTGGCCGAGTCGTCCTTGACGTACAGCGGCGCGGTGAACCCGAGCTCCTTGCCCAGCCCGTCGGCGCGCACCAGCGGGGTGAGGCCCGGGTCGAGGGTCACCCGGCTCTCCGGGTCGATCCCGACGGGCAGCAGCGGCGCGTAACGCCAGATGTTCTGGGGGCCCGCCTCGATCTGCTCCCGGGTCACCTTGGCCAGCGCCTCGGCGTCGTAGCCGACCTCCAGCGGGCCGAAACACTCGTAACACGCGTGCTGCGCGGCGAGCGGGAAGGTGGCTCCACATCCGCGGCAGACGAGGTTGCGGGCGGGTGAGCCGGTGAAGACGCTGAGCGTCGAGGTCATGGCGGAGGCCTTCCTCTCATCTTTCCCAGGCCGCACGGGCGTGCGCCGGGACGGATTTGGCACCTACCGCGACGAGCCTCGTCTTCGAGCAGCGCGTCGCAGGGGTTGCCGGGGCTTCATCGGGCCGTATCCCTCTGCCCCTCTGGATGAGGTATTGAGTTGTGATGTGGTGCTCAGACGAGTGTAAGGGGCACCACCGCCCGCCGGGTATGAGTCATCTCACGAGGTGGGCGCGGCTAGCGTTCACTCATGCACCCGATCGCGGCGGACTGGTTCGCGCGGCGCACCTCCCGCTGGTCCGACTGGCCGGCCGACGAGGTGCTCGCGGCGAAGGGCGACACCCGGGTCAGCGTGGTGCTGCCCGCCCTCGACGAGGAGCCGACGGTCGGGGAGATCGTCACCGGAGTGCGCTCCCTGGGCCCCATCGTCGACGAGCTGATCGTGGTCGACTCCGGCTCGGTGGACCGCACCGCCGAGGTCGCCGCGGCCGCGGGCGCCACCGTGCACCACCGCGACGACATCCTCCCGGCGACCGGCTCCCGGCCGGGCAAGGGCGAGGTGCTGTGGAAGGCTCTCGCGGTCACCAAGGGCGACATCCTGGTGTACGTCGACGCCGACCTCACCGACTTCCGCCCCCACTTCGTGACGGGCCTGCTGGGCCCACTGCTGGCCGACCCGGCCACGCTGATGGTGAAGGCGTTCTACGACCGGCCCCTGCTCGACGTCTCCGCGGCCGGCGGCGGCCGGGTGACCGAGCTGGCCGCCCGCCCGCTGCTCAACGCGCACTTCCCGGAGCTCGCGGGCGTGGTCCAGCCGCTGGCCGGCGAGTACGCGGCCCGGCGGACGCTGCTCGAGTCGCTGCCGTTCGCGGCCGGCTACGGCGTGGAGACGGGCCTGCTCGTCGACGCCTGGCGCGCGCACGGCCTCGACGCGGTCGCCCAGGTCGACCTGGGCCAGCGCACCCACGGCCACCAGGACACGGCCGCCCTGGGCCGCATGGCCGCCACGATCCTGCAGACGATCAACGCCCGCATCTCCCCGAGCCACGCCCTCTGGCCGACGCTGACGCAGTTCGAGCGCCGGAACTCCGCGGTGGTACCCCACGAGACGCCGGTCGCCCATCCGGACCGCCCCCCGATGCGGACCGTCCCGGGCTACGCCGCGTCGGCCTGATCCGCGGGGACGAAGCGCCACAGCTGGGCCGTCGCGGTACCGGCGCCCAGAATCGCCATGATCAGCGCGCCCCACTCGGCGCTCAGCAGCCACCACGGCGTGTCGATTATCGCGACCGGGGCCTCGCCGGTCAGAGAGCCCACCACGAGGACCACGGTGACGAGCAGCATGAGGACCAGCAGCAGGACCGACGTCAGCCGCAGGACCCAGGCACCCGTGCGGCCGCCGAGCCGGGCCAGGGCCGCGCTGCCCGCCGCCACTGTCGCGCCGAACGCGCTCGCGATCGCGCCGATCAGGGTGAAGATCTTCGCGGTCTGCGCTTCCACCGGGCCCTCGGTGAGGTTCGAGCTCTCGGCGAAGTGCGTCCACTGGAAGATGTGGTCCTGGTCGTAGTACAGCCCGGCCGCGAGGGCGGCGAGCCCGGCGGCGAGGACGCACGCGCCGGCTAAGGCGGAGATCCGCATGGACGGGCACCCTACCCGCCGGTAGGGGCCCGTCCAACGCGGGTCAGCTGACGACGTCCTTGCGCAGGAAACGCCACCAGGCCAGGGAGAAGAAGACGGTGGCGTAGACCAGGGACGCGATCGCGCCCTTGACCAGGTCGTCGGTCTGCATCGGGCTGGACAGCAGGCCCAGCCAGGCGTCGGCGTAGTGCGTCGGCAGGACCGTGCGCAAGTTTCCGAGCGCGGTGATCTGGTCGAGGATGTTCGACAGGATCTGCAGGAGCACGGCGCCGCCGACCGCGCCGAGCGGGGCGTCGGTCGACACCGACAGCAGGAACGCCAGCGAGGCCACGACCAGCAGCGTGATGCAGAGGTACGCCACGATCTCCAGCAGCCGCACCACGCTCGTCCCGGCCGCGATCTCCCCGCCGACCGGCGCGCTCAGCGGCGCCCAGCCGTAGCGCAGGGTCCCCGCGGCCAGCGCCGTCGCGACCAGGATCAGGATCGCGGCCAGGCTGTAGAGCAGCGACACGGCGAGCTTGATGCCCAGCAGGCGGGAGCGCGGGACCGGCATCGCCAGCAGGTACCGCAGGCTCCCCCAGCTCGCCTCCGACGCCACGGTGTCGCCGTGGAAGAGCGCGACCACGACGACGAGCAGGAAGCCGGCCGAGACCAGCAGGGTGAACAGCGTGAAGTTCGGGCCGCCGCTCGTGGCCAGGTCGGAGAGGCGGGAGA
This sequence comes from Dactylosporangium sp. NPDC049140, assembly GCF_040648435.1. Taxonomy (NCBI): domain Bacteria; kingdom Bacillati; phylum Actinomycetota; class Actinomycetes; order Micromonosporales; family Micromonosporaceae; genus Dactylosporangium; species Dactylosporangium sp. NPDC049140. Next base: position 25,100 of record NZ_JBEZDS010000001.1, read on the forward strand.
ACTCGCCGTTGCCGCCGCCGTTGTCATCGCCGCCGCCGCTGTCGAGCTGGAACGCGGTCAGGATGATCAGCGGCAGCAGGACCATGAAGCCCAGCGCGAACTGGTTGCGCCGCCGGGCGCCCTGCCGCTTGATCTCCGTCCACAGCGAGAGGGTCGCGCCCGGCCGGTAGCCGACCGCACCGCCGATGACACTCATTCCCGCTCTCCGCTCGCCTTGGTGTCCCCGCCCACCAGGGACAGGAACGCATCCTCCAGCCGCCGCCGCGGCGTGACCCGGTCGATGCCGACCCCGGCGCGCACCAGCGCCGCGACCACCTCGGCCCGGGGTGTGCCGTCGATGTCGACGACCAGGCCCTGCCCGCCGGACCAGGCCACCGAGCGCACCCCGGCCAGCTCCTCGAGGACCTTCTCGGCCGCGTCCACGTCGGACACGTCCAGCTGCACCGTCGGCGAGTCGCCCACGATGTCGTCGACCGGCCCGGCCGCGACCACCTCGCCGCGGTGCATGACCACCACGTCGGTGCAGGTCTGCTCCACCTCGGCGAGCAGGTGGCTGGAGACGAGCACGGCCCGGCCGCCGGTGGCGTAGCGGCGCAGCACCTTGCGCATCTCGGCGATCTGCGGCGGGTCGAGCCCGTCCGTCGGCTCGTCGAGCACCAGCAGCTCCGGCAGGCCGAGCATCGCCTGGGCGATCGCGAGGCGCTGGCGCATGCCGTGGCTGTACGTCTTCACGCGCCGGTGCACCGCGTTGCCGAGCCCCGCGATGTCGTACGCCTCCTCGAGGTGCGCGTCCTCGGCCGGGCGCCCGGTGGCCTGCCAGTACAGCTCCAGGTTCTGCTTGCCGGTCAGGTGGGGCAGGAAGCCCGGCCCCTCGACCAGCGCGCCGACCCGCGACAGCACCGGCGAGCCGGGCAGCAGCCGGTGGCCGAAGACCAGGATCTCGCCGGCCGTCGGCCGGGTCAGCCCCATCAGGACCCGCAGCGAGGTCGTCTTGCCGGCCCCGTTCGGCCCCAGCAGCCCGACCACTTGCCCGCGCCGGACGGTGAAGTCCACCTTGGCCACCGCGACGAAGTTCTTGTACTCCTTGCGCAGCCCCCGCACCACCAGCGGCGTGTCCACGTGCTCGGCGGCGACGCTGCGGTCGATGCGCCGGGCCCGCCGGCGGGCTAGCAGCACGGCGGCGACGAGCGCCAGGGCGATCGCGGCGACGAGTGCGGCCAGGACGTAGCGCCAGATGACGTCCGGGTTCGCGATCGGCGTGCCGGCGACCGCGGGCAGGGTGAGCGCCCCGGCGACCGCGACGGTGTACACGGCCGGCTCGGACGGCGACCAGTAGGCGCTGTCGGCGGTCGCCACGGTGACGCCGATCCGGCTGCCGGCCTCGAAGCGGTGCACGACGGCGGGCAGGATGACGGTCATCGGTACCGCATCCGCGATGTCCTTCGGCAGCCCCGTGAGCCTGATCGGGGCGATCAGCCCATCCGGGATCGTCGGGGCACCCTTGGCCGGGATGTCGTACAGCTTCACGAACAGCGTCGCCTCGCCGGTCGGCGACGCCGCGCGGATCTGCACCCGCGGGGCGCCGGTGGTGTCGAGCGCGGCGCCCAGCGGGGCCGAGACGAAGTCGGCGTGCTGGCCGGGTATCTCCTGGGAGATGCCGTCGGCCAGGCCGCTGGAGCCCAGCAGGCTCGACAGTCCGGCGAACGGCAGCGACGAGATCGCGGCCGGGTTGCCGTCGGGCGGGTTGGCGATCGGCTGGGCGGCCCCGCTCAGGTCGACCGCGGTGCCGCCGCTGTTGATGCCCGGGTAGGTGTCCACCTTGGAGGCGGCGGTGACCAGGCCGCGGCCCTGGGCGTTGAGGCCGGAGACGCGGGAGTAGGTGAAGCTGTTCGCGGGCGCCGGGCCGTTGCCCTTGAGGTAGTGGTCCAGCCACTGGCCGCTCAGCAGGCGCAGCCGGTCGACCTCGGACTGGGGGCCGGTGCCGCCGTCGTGGCCGCCGGTGAACCACGCGACCCGCACCGGAGTGCCGGTGGCGGCGATCCCGCGCGCGTTCGCGTCGCCCTCGCTGAGCGGGAACAGCGTGTCGACCTGCCCCTGGATCAGCAGCGTCGGCGCCTTGACCTTGTCGAGCACCGACGACGGCGAGGACTTGCGCAGCAGGGCCTCCGCGGCCGGCGTGGCCTTGCCGGTCGTGGCGATGTCGAGGTAGGCCCGGCACAGGTCCGCGGCGAAGCGCCCGCACTGCGGGTTCGTCGGGTCCTCGGTGGCGCCGAAGAACTGCCCGGCCCACTGCTTCTTGAACACCCCGCCCGGCAGGAACACGTTCACCAGGTCGTTCCAGGTGATCATCGGCACGATGGCGTCGACCCGGGCGTCCTGGGCGGCCAGCAGCAGCGACAGCGCCCCGCCGTAGGAGCCGCCGACCGCGGCCACCTTTGGATCGTTGCCCGACTTGGCGATCTCCGGCTGCGCCGAGAGCCAGTCGATGAGCCGCTGGGCGTCCTTGACCTCCCAGTCGGGGCTGTCGAGGTGGATCTCGCCGGTCGAGCGGCCGAAGCCCTGGGCCGTCCACGCGAGCACGGCGTAGCCCTGCTCGGCGTACAGCTCGGCATCGCTCTTCACGCTCTGCTTCGTGCCGCCGAAGCCGTGCGCGAGCAGGATCGCCGGCGCCGGATGGTCCGCGCTCGCGGACTTGGGCAGGTAGAGCGTCGTGTCGAGGGTCACCTCGGCGGCGTCGCCGGGGCCGGTGTGAACCGTGAGCATCCGGTCGCTCGTGCGGTAGCTCTTGGGCGCGGGGGCCGCGGCCCACGCCACCAGCCCCGCGACGAGCACGATCCCGACGGCGCCGGCGATGACCTGGCGCCGGCTGAGGCCCGGGAGACGAAATCGCATTGGCCAAACGTACGCACCCGATGTTGCGGGCGGCCGAAAGACTCAGGCCCTTCTCAGCAACGGCTACGCTCGAACTCGTGTCGGCGACCTTGACGCTCACTGCCAGCCTGCGCCCGGCCGCGCTCGACGCCCGCCGCGGCGTCGTGCGCCTGCACCCGGAGGTGCTCACCGCGCTCGGCCTGCGCCCGGGCGATCCGATCTCGCTCACCGGGCGGCGTACCTCGGCCGGAATCGTCGCGGTGGCCGAGCCCGGGGCCAGCCGCGCCCTGCTCTACGCCGACGACCTGCTACTGGGCAACCTCGGGCTGCGCGACGGCGGCCAGGTCACCGTCGCGGCCGCCCCGCTGCGCGCGGCCTCGACGGTCACGCTGTCGGGCCCGGCCGAGATCACGGCGGTCGTGTCGCCGGAGATGCTGCGCCTGGCGCTGCTGGGCAAGGTCGTCACGGTCGGCGACAATGTGTCGCTGCTGCCTCAGGACGTCTCGCTGGGCACGCTGTCGGTGTCGGCGCCGGCGGTACACATGGTGGATCGCGGTCTCGTGGAGGCGGCCCGGCGCAGCCTGTCCAACACCGTCGGCTACGCGTTCACCAGCGCGCTGCTCAACGTCTCGGCGGCCGAGCCCGACGCCGGCGCGCTGGTCACCATGGACACCGCGGTCGGCTGGCTGTACGGCCAGGCGACCCACGCGCCCGGCGGCGTGATGGCCACGCCCGCCTCCGCGCCGGCCCCGGCCACGCCGAGCGTGACCCCGACCGGCCCGGTGCCCACCCTGGACGACCTGCCCGGCCTGCGCGCCCAGGGCGAGCAGCTCATCGAGCTGCTGGACCTCGGCTTCCACCACGGCGAGGTGCTGGCCAAGCTCGGCACCACGGTCTCGCTGGGCGTGCTCGTCACCGGCCCGGCCGGCTCGGGCAAGTCGGCGCTCGTGCACGCGGTCGCGGCCCAGGTCGACGCCCAGGTGGTGCCGCTGTGGGCGCCCGAGATCGCGGCCCTGACCAACAACGACGCGGCCGCGCGCCTGCGCAAGGCGGCCGACGAGATGCGCGCCCCGGGCCCGGCGATCCTGCTGATCTCCGACGTCGACGCCCTCGCCCCGCGCGACCAGCCCGGCCCGCTCTCCACCGTCTTCCGCCAGCTGCTCGGCGAGCTGATCCGCGAGGGCGAGGCGGTGGTGTGCACCACCAGCCGCCCCGAGTCGGTCGATCCCGCCCTGCACTCCCCCGGCCTGCTCGCCCACGAGATCTCGCTGCCGCTGCCCGACGCGGCGCTGCGCCGCGAGCAGCTCACGGTGCTCACCCGGGGCATGCCGCTGGCCGAGGACGTCAAGCTCGACGACGTCGCCTCCCGCACGCCCGGCTTCGTGGCCGCGGACCTCGCCGCGCTGGCCCGGGAGGCGGGGGTACGCGCCGCGCTGCGCCACCGCCGCGAGGCCGAGACGCCGCAGGTCGTGATGGCCGACTTCGAGGCCGCGCTGGAGGTGGTCCGGCCGACGTCGATGGCGGAGAGCTCGCTCGAGCTGGCCAAGGTGACCCTGGACGACGTCGGCGACATGGTCGACGTGAAGCAGACGCTTACCGAGTCGGTGCTGTGGCCGCTGTCCTACCCGGACGCCTTCTCCCGCCTCGGCGTCGAGCCCCCGCGCGGCGTGCTGCTCTACGGCCCGCCCGGCTGCGGCAAGACGTTCCTGGTCAAGGCGATCGCGGGCACCGGCAAGGCCAACGTGCTCTCGGTCAAGGGCGCCGAGCTGCTGTCGAAGTGGGTCGGCGAGTCCGAGCGTGCGGTCCGCGAGCTGTTCCGCCGCGCCCGCGAGGCCGCCCCGACCCTCGTCTTCCTCGACGAGGTGGACGCCCTGGCCCCGACCCGCGGCCAGGCCACCGACGGCGGCACGACCGACCGCGTGGTGGCGGCCCTGCTGACCGAGCTCGACGGCGTGGAGTCGCTGCGCAACGTGGTGGTCATCGGCGCGACGAACCGGCCCGACCTTGTCGACCCGGCCCTGTTGCGCCCGGGCCGGCTGGAGCGGCTGGTCTTCGTACCGCCGCCGGACGCCGACGCCCGGGCCGAGATCCTGCGCGCGGCGGCGAAGTCGGTTCCGCTGGCCCCGGACGTCGACCTGGCGTCCCTGGCCGCGTCGCTGGACCGCTTCTCGGCCGCGGACTGCGCGGCCCTGGTGCGGGAGTCGGCGCTGGCCGCGATGCGCGAGTCCCTCGACGCGACGGAGGTGACCGCGGAGCACGTGGAGCTGGCGCGCTCGCGGGTGCGCCCGTCGCTGGACCCGACCCAGGTGGAGTGGCTGGCCAACTACGCCGAGCAGCAGAAGGTCCGCTGACACGCAAAGGGCCGGCCCGGAAGTCCGGACCGGCCCTGCGCGGAGGAAATCAGCCCACGATGCCGCTGAAGAACGGCAGCGCGCCCTGGGCCAGGCCGCCCACCACCGGGAGACCGGTGATCACGGGCAGGGCCTCGGTCTGGGCGTGCTGCGGCGTGTAGGAGGACTCCGCGTGCCGCGGCGAGTACGCCGCGGACTCCGCGACCAGCGGCAGGTTGCTCGCCGCCGGCGGCAGGGCGCCGGTCGGCACGAGGCGGTTCGCCACCGCGGAGGTGCTCACGCCCGGCGTGGGCCGACGCCGCCGATCACCGGCACGCCCGTCACCGCGTCGTTCTTGAGCACATCGCTGCCGACCAGCGGCAGGTCGCCCACCACGTGCCACCCGCGATTCCGACCGTCCCAACCGTCCGGCGAAGCCACGTGTTCATTCTCGAATACCCATCTGGTCGACAATGCGATTCGCCGGGACCAACGAGATCGCGGGTCTTCGGAAACTGGTGATCTTCGCTAGGATCGGCCCGTGACGTCCGAGTCGTGGCTGATGAGGCGGCTGCGGGGCAACCTTCCACGCGTTCAGGCGATCACCCGTCCGTGGTCGATCGAGCCGGTCGGCGCCACCGAGCGCCACGTCGTGCACGCCCCGGCCAAGCGGGTCGTGGTGTGCGGCGACGACCCGCTGGCGCACCGGCTCGTGGCCGAGCTCGTCCAGCAGTACGGCGTGCACGTCACCGTCATCCTGCCCAGCGCCAAGCGCCGGCACGGCCCCGACATCGTCCGGCTGCTCGCCGAGCACGGGCCCGGCGGCCGCGTGATCGAGGCCGAGCGGCCCGACACCGAGGCGTTCGAGCGGGCCGACCTGGCCGGGGCCGACGCGCTCGCGCTGGTCAAGCAGGACGACATCGGCAACCTCGACGCGGCCCTGCAGGCGCAGGAGCTCAACCCGCGCATCCGCCTGGTGATCCGGATGTTCAACCTGCGCCTCGGCCACAGCGTGCGGCGCAACTTCGCCGACGTGCGCGTGCTCTCCGACGCCCAGATGGCCGCGCCCGCGTTCGTTTCCGAGGCGCTGGGCGAGGTCGCGCCGGTGCACGTGCGGGTCGCGCAGCGCACCCTCTTCGTGGCCCGCCGCGCCGAGGTGCGCCCGGAGGACGTCGTCTGCGGGCTGGCCCGCACCGATGCCGAGCTCCTGCCCAAAGACAACGCCGATCTTGTACTGGCCGTCGCCAACGGCGAGCGCGCGGCCACGGTCATCGAGCGGGGTGAGCGCCCGGACCGGCCGCCCGCGGTGCGCGAGAGCCGGCTGCGCCGCTGGTGGCGCCGTCAGCTGCGCAGTCCCCTGCACACGCTGCGCGGCCTGGTCGGGCGCAAGCTGTGGCTGACCGCACTGGTCCTGGTGGCCATGCTCGCGGCCGGCACCGCGATCATCGCCCACTACAAGCACATCAGCTGGTGGAACGCCGCCTACGTGACCCTGCTGGCCGAGCTGACCGGGGCGAGCCCCGACCTCGAGTCGCACTGGCCGGAGAAGCTGGTCACCACGCTGCTCGGCCTGGTGAACGTGGCGCTGATCCCGGTGATCACGGCCGCGGTGGTGGAGGCGGTGGTCAACGCGCGGCTCGCCCTCGCGCTCGGCCGGTTGCGCGAGCCGGTCTCCGGGCACGTGGTCGTGGTCGGGCTGGGCAACGTCGGCACCCGCGTCATGCACTCCTTCGTCGACCTCGGCGTGCCGGTCGTGGTGATCGACCGCAACGAGAACGCGCGCGGCGCGCAGGCGGCCCGCAGCCGCGGGGTGCCGTTCATCGTCGGCGACGCCAGCAACGTCGAGACGCTGCGCGCCGCGTCGGTGGACACCTGCCGGGCGCTGGTGGTCGTCTCCACCGACGACCAGGCCAACCTGGAGGCGGCGCTGGAGAGCCGGGCGCTCAAGCCCGACCTGCGGGTCATCCTGCGGCTCTTCGACGGCCGGTTCGCCGACCGCGTGCAGCGCGCCTTCGGCATCACCGCCTCGCGCAGCGTGTCGTACCTCGCCGCCCCCGCCTTCGCCGCCGCGCTGCTCGAGCGGGAGGTCATCGGCACCATCCCGGTCGGCCGCCGGGTGCTGCTGCTGGCCGAGGTGCCGATCGTCGCCGGCTCGCGGCTGGACGGGCGCCCGGTTGCCACGGCCCAGGACGTCGGGGAGGTACGGGTGCTCGCGGTCGCCACCGACGGGCAGCGCCGGACGGTCTGGGCCCCGCCGGACTCCTACGTGCTGCGCGCCGACGACCTGCTCACCGTGGTGACGACGCGGCTGGGACTGGGCGGCCTTCTGGCTCATACCGGCGGGACGGTCGACGCTTCTTCCTGACCAGACGGGGCTGGCGCGCGGCTGCCCGAACTCGGGCGTGCGCATCGACCGGATCGCCGAGCAGCTGCGGAGCCTTTTGTAGTTGACGAAGTGTAGAGATGCTGTGCACAAAGGGCCCGGGCGACCGGGCCCTTTCCGCATGTTCGGGTACCGTTTGCGCTCGTGCGCCTCGAGCTTCGTCCTGTCCGCCCCGCCGGCTGGTGGTTCGACGCGCTCCTGGTCGCGGGCTTCGCCCTCGTCACGTTCCTGCTGGCCGCGAAGACGCCGCTGCTGAGCGCGGACCTGGCCGTGCGCGACTTCGCCGACGCGCACCGGCCCCACTGGTTCTACATCGCGCTGCGGATCGGCAACCTGCTCGGCCAGGGCGGTGCCGTGCTCACCCCGCTGGTCGCGATCGCCGCCTTCTTCCTGAGCCGGTCCCGGCACACGATCCGCCCGTTCCTGCCGTTCATCGGCGCGGAGCTGATCACCTACGTGACAATCGGCCCGCTGAAGCTGTGGACGGACCGCACCGCGCCGAGCAACCACGTGCTCAGCCACCCCGAGTGGCTCTTCCGGATCGACTCCGGCCTGTCCTACCCGTCGGGTCACGTCGTCAACACCGTCGTGTTCTACGGCGTGCTGGCCACGATGCTCACGGGCGTCGTGCGGCCCGGCGTCGTGGTCGCGCTCCGCTACACGGTCCCGTTGGTGGTGCTGTTCACCACGACCTTCCTGAGCTTCCACTGGCTCACCGACGGGATCGCCGGGCTCATGGTCGGCCTGTTCCTCGACCGGGTGCTGGGGCGGGTGCCGTGGGACGCGATCCCGCTCGGCTCCCGCCTCACGCGCAGCGGCTGGGCGGGACCCTTCTACGACACCCAGGAGCCGGCGCGCATCACGCGCTGAACGTTGAGGTCCTCGTCGAGCAGCACCAGGTCGGCCCGCGCGCCCGCGCGCAGCTCCCCGGTGTCGCCGAGCCCGATCGCCCGGGCCGGCGTGCCGGAGGCCATCCGCGACGCGTTCACCAGCGACAGGCCCGCGCCCACGGCCCGGCGGAAGGCCCGGTCCATGGTGAGCGTGCTGCCGGCGATCGCGCCGTCGCGGGTCAGCCGGGCCACGCCCGCGGCGACGTCGACGCTCTGCCCGCCCAGGTCGTAGGTGCCGTCGGGCATGCCGGCGGCGGCCATGGCGTCGGTGATGAGGGCGGCGCGGGCCGGGCCGGTGACCGAGGCGGCGAAGGCCAGGGTGCCGTCGTGCAGGTGGATGCCGTCGGCGACGAACTCGCAGACCACGCCGGCCGCGCCGAGCAGGGCGAAGACCGGGCCCGGCTGGCGGTGGTGGGGCGGGCGCATGCCGTTGAACACGTGCGTGCCGACCGTCGCGCCGGCCTCGACGCCGGCGAGCGTCTCCTCGTAGGTGGCGTCGGTGTGCCCGATGGCGGCGACCACCCCGCGCTCGACCAGCAGCCGGATGGCGTCCAGGGCGCCGGGCAGTTCGGGGGCGACCGTCACCAGGCGTACCGCGCCCTCGCCCGCCTCGATGAGCGCGTTGAGCTCGTCGAGGGAGGGGTGGCGCAGGTGGGCCGGGTTCTGGGCGCCGCAGCGGGCCTGGGACAGGTACGGGCCCTCGAAGTGGATGCCGGCCAGCACACCTTCGGCCGCGAGCGGGGCGAACGCCTTGGTGGCGCTCATCATCAGCTCCGGCGGCGAGGTGACGAGGCTGGCCAGCATCGTGGTGGTGCCGTGGCTCAGGTGGTACGCGGCCGCCTTGCGCGCCTCCTCGGCGTCGCCGGTGGTGAAGGTCGCGCCGCCGCCGCCGTGCACGTGGATGTCGACGAACCCGGGCACGACCACGGCGGCCTTCGGTGATTCGTAGGACTCCCCGACCTCGGCGATCAGCTCGCCCTCCACGCGGACGAAGCCGTTGTCGATGACGCGATCGCCCGCGACGACCCGGACTCCGGACACCACCGTCATGCGTTGTGCTCCTTCAGATTGTCCAGCGCGATCAGTGCCGCTCCCAGGCAGCCGGCCTCATCGCCGAGGGCCGCGCGGGTAATTTCGGGTTCGCGGTGGAAGGTCACCCGCGCGTGTACGCCCTCCCGCAGCGGCGCGAGCAGGGCCTCGCCGGCCTCGGCCAGCCCGCCGCCGAGCACGATCACCGCGGGGTCGAACAGCGCGATGCCGGTCATGAGCCCGTCGGCGAGCGCGTCGATCGTCTCGCGCCACACCTCGACCGCGGTCGGCTCGCCCTCGGCGGCCAGGCGCGCGACCTCCTCGGCGGTGGCGGGGCGGCCGGCCTGCTCGGAGTACCGCTTGCCGACGGCCGACGCCGAGGCGATCGCCTCCAGGCAGCCGCGCTGGCCGCAGCCGCACTCCCGGCCGCCCGGGCGCACCACGATGTGGCCGATCTCGCCGCCGGCGCCGTGCGCGCCCGTGTAGACCTGGCCGTGCACCACGTTGGCCGCGGCGATCCCGGTGCCGATCGGAATGACGAGCACATAGTCCTCGCCCCGCCCGGCGCCCAGCCGCGCCTCGGCCAGGCCGCCGGCGCGCACGTCGTGGCCGAGGGCCGCGGGCAGCCCGAGGCGGGCTTCCAGAAGAGCCTTCAGCGGTACGTCCCGGAAGCCGACGTTCGCCGCCCACACGGCGACGCCGTTCACCTCGTCGATGACCCCGGGCACGACCAGCCCGGCGCCGATCGGCTCCAGGTCCTTGGCCCGCGCGGTCGCGGCGAGGCCCTCGGCGATGTCCAGGATCGTCGCGATGACGGCCGCACCGCCCCGCTCGGCCCCGGTGGGGTGGCGCTCGGCGTGCAGGACCGTGTGCCGCGCGTCGCCGTCGGCCCCCACCAGTGCGCACTTGATCCCGGTGCCCCCGACGTCGAGGGCGATCACGGTCTGCGTCATGTGCGGCTCTACCCTCGCCCGTTCGTTACTGGCAACAAACCTTCCGGTTTGCGCATCATCGCGCACCGTCGGCCGGGCTGGCAACCGTAACGCGTGCGTTCGTTCGCGCAGTTGCCTTTGCGTTTACCGGCCGTTTCGCGCATCATTGTGCACACATCTCGCACCGTACGCGCAGAGGAGGGGGCCGCGTGGACCGTTACGCGCGCTGGAACGCACTCCTCGAGGTCCTCACGGCCAGCGGCCGGATCAGCGTGGAGGACGCGGCCGAGCGCCTCGACGTGTCCCAGGCCACGATCCGCCGCGACTTCGACCAGCTCGCGCAGCAGCAGATGATCACGCGGACCCGCGGCGGGGCCGTCGCCAACGGGGTGTCCTACGACCTGCCCCTGCGGTACAAGACCGCCAAGCACGCCCCGGAGAAGCAGCGCATCGGCGCGGCCGCGGCCGCCCTGGTCTCGCCGGGCATGGTGGTCGCGCTCAACGGCGGCACCACCACGACCGAGGTCGCCCGCGCCCTCGCGGTGCGCCCCGAGCTGACCGGCGGCGTCGACGACGCCCAGCTGACCGTTGTCACAAACGCGCTGAACATCGCCAACGAGCTGCTCGTGCGCTCCCGGATGAAGATCGTCGTGACCGGCGGCGTGGTGCGCCCGCAGTCCTTCGAGCTCGTCGGCCCGCTCGGCGGCAACATCCTGCGCGACGTCACGCTCGACATCGCCCTGCTCGGCGTCGACGCGCTCGACGTGACCCTCGGCGCCGCCGCCCACCACGAGGGCGAGGCCGCGATGAACAGCCTCATGGTCGCCCGCGCCCGCCGGGTCGTGATCATCGCCGACAGCTCCAAGCTGGGCGGGCACGCGTTCGCCCGCATCTGCCCGATCGACCGCATCGACACGCTGGTCACCGACTCCAACGCGACCCCGCCGACCCTCGACGCGTTCCGCGAGGCCGGCGTGAAGATCGTCACCGCCTGAGCTGTACCTCTGGCTCGCTTCGCTCGCGGTGGAGGAGCTTCGCTCCACCCACACCCCCTCAAGATCTCCGCCTGCGCCTCCCGGCCGGCCGGGGTCGCCCGGCCGCTTCTCGCTCGCCACCGAGCGGCGGCGGGAAATTGTCGCCGGGAGGCGCTGCACAAACGGCGGGGCGTGTGCGTCTCTAGGGGCGATGGAGTTCGAAGAGTTTCTCAGCGCGCGGCTGGCGGCCCTGCTGCGGTACGCCACCGTGCTCGCCTGCGACCCGCACCTCGCCGAGGACATCGTGCAGGAGGTGCTCGCCCGGGCACAGACGCGGTGGGCGCGCATCTCCGCGGCGGACGTGCCGGAGGCGTACGTCAAACGCATGATCGTCAACGAGCTCGCCTCGTGGCGCCGCCGCCGGGCGGCCCGGGTCGTGCCCATGTCACTGATGGCGCTCGACGCGGTCGGCGCCCCGCTGGCCGACCCGGCCACCGCCGTCGACGAGCGCGACGCCATGATCCGCCGGCTCGCCGGGCTGCCGGTGCGCCAGCGGATCGTGATCGCGCTGCGGTACTACGAGGGCCTGTCCGACCCGGAGATCGCCGACCTGCTCGGCTGCCGCCCGGCGACGGTGCGCAGCCACGCCGCGCGCGGCCTCGCGACGCTGCGCCAACTTTCGAGGAGTTCCGCATGACCGACCCGCTCATCCGCGCGGCCTTCGAAGCCATCGCCGCGACCGCGCCGCCGCCCGAGCGCATCCGGGCCCGCATCGCGGCCCGGGCCCGCGTCCACCGCCAGCGCCGCCTGGTCCTGGCCGGCGTGGGCGCCCTGGGCGGCGCGGCCGCCGCGACCGCGATCGGCGCGCCGCTGCTGGCCCGCTCCGGCTCCGGCGGCACCGCCGGAGTGGCCGCGCCGTCCGCCTCGGGAGCGCCCTCGGCCTCGCGCGCGCCGTCGCCCGCCCCCACGGTGTTCCGGCCGGACGGCATCCCGTTCCTGTTCGGGCCCGGCTGGCTGCCCGACGGGCTCACCGAGCAGTACCGCGAGGTCAGCTGCACCCCCGCGCCCGCCGGCTCCGGCGCCGAGCCGGCCGGCTTCGCCTCGCGGCGCAGCTGGCTGCCGGCCGGCGCCGCGTACCCCGAGGACCACTCGCCCCCGCCCGGCATCACCTGGGTCATCGGCGAGCACTTCGACAACGACGGCGAGGGCGATCCGGTCCCCGTCGGCACGGAGCAGGGCCGCCTGCTGGTGACGGCGGACATGGCGATGGTGTCGTGGCGGCACGACGAGCGGCCGATGCGCGTGACGGCGTACCAGCTGCCCAACCAGGCCGATCTCGTGCTGCGGGTGGCCCGCTCGATGGCGCCGACCCTGGCCGGCCTCCCGCTGACCATGCACCTGGCCGACGTACCCCAGCGCTTCGCCGGCAACCTGGTGGCCGGCGTGCACCCGCGGCCCGGCGGCTGGCTGTACTCGCTCACCTCGATGACGACCGACCGCACCCACAGCTGCACGGTGATCGCCTCGACCGGGGCGGCCCCCGCGCACACGTTCGCCCGCGCCGGGCGGCCCGGCGGTGTGACCCTGTGGGTCCCGGACGAGCAGGAGGCGAGCGCCAACTTCACCCGCGACGAGGCGGACAAGGCCCTGCGCGACCTGTTCTGGTCCGCCCCCGACCTGAGCTGGGTGGGCAAGCGCGTTGCGTAGTGGGTGATCAAGGCCCTCACCCGATAGGGTGGGCGGCGTGGGTGAGGACCTGGCCGCGGCCCGCATCCCGGCCCAGCAGTCCACTGAGGACGATCTGCAGGACGACTTCCTCGACGGGGACGAGCCGGCGCCGCGCCCGGACATCGCGGTGGCCGAGGAGCCGGCCGAGCTCGACGAGCGCGGCAAGAAGATCCTGGCCTTCGAGAAGCAGTGGTGGCGCCAGGCGGGCGCGAAGGAACAGGCCGTCCGCGACACCTTCGGGCTGAGCACGACGCGCTACTACCAGCTGCTCAACGCCCTGCTGGACAATCCGCTGGCGCTGGCCCACGACCCGCTCGTGGTCCAGCGCCTGCGCCGCCTGCGCGCGTCGCGGGCCCGGCGCCGCTAGGGCTGCTGTTCATAGGAGAGCTCGCCGGCGCGGATCGGGGCCGTCAGGCGGTTCTCGAAGGGCGCGAGCGGGCAGGCCCAGGCGTCGTCGTAGGCGCACGACGGGTTGTACGCGTAGTTGAAGTCCAGCCGCACCCGGCCGTCGGCCAGGGGTATCACCCCGCGGCCGAACGTGCCCTTCACCGTGTCGGTGAGGTAGCGGCCCGCGCCGTAGGTCTCCCGGCCGCTCGTACCGTCGCGGAAGGGCAGGAACAGCCCGCCGCCGTACGCCGCCAGCCAGAACAGGGTCAGCGGCCCCCACGGCGTGTCGAGGATGCCGGCGCGCTCGTAGCGCAGCACGCCGTCCGGGCCGCCGGTGGCGATCTCGAGACTGCCCTCGGCGGGCGTCACCGGGACGGTGGCGACGAACTCGTCGGACGGCGGGAAGTACCGCAGCGGCCCGGGCGCCGCCGACTGGGAGTGGGTGGCGAAGAGGTCGTCGCGACGGACCCGGAACGCCGCCAGGTCCTCGTCGGCGAGGTACATGGCGGCGACCCGGGCCCGGTAGTCGGCAAGGGCGAGATGATCCACGCCCCCGACGCTACCGCCGCAGCGGCGCGCCGGCCTCGTGCAGGTGGCGCAGGGCCTGGGCGTAGGAGCCCACGAACGTCGCCGAGTGGTACGGCACGCCGATCTCCTCGCAGTACTCCTGCACGATCGGCTGGGCCTTGCGCAGGTTCGGCGTGGGCATGTTCGGGAACAGGTGGTGCTCGATCTGGTAGTTCAGGCCGCCGAGCACGACGTCCAGCCACACGCCGCCACGCACGTTACGCGACGTGAGCACCTGCTTGCGCAGGAAGTCGAGCTCGTCCTCGGCGGTGAGCATCGGCATGCCCTTGTGGTTCGGGGCGAAGGTCATCCCGAGGTACAGGCCGAACAGCGCCTGGTGGATCAGGATGAACGCGATCGCCATGCCCGGGGAGAACACCAGGAAGGCGACGGCGAGGTAGACGGCGAAGTGGCCGTACAGCAGGAAGCTCTCCAGCCGGCGCCGCTTCACGGTGCCCAGGGCCCGCGCGCTGGCCACGTGCAGGCTGAAGCCCTCCAGGAGCAGCAGCGGGAAGAACAGCAGCGCCTGGTGCCCGCCGATGAACTTCGCGGGCCCGGTCGCACGCTCGGCCTGCCGCGTCGACCACACGAGGATGTCCGGCGCCACGTCCGGGTCCTCGTCCTCGTGGTTGGGGTTCGCGTGGTGGCGGGTGTGCTTGTTCATCCACCAGCCGTAGCTCATCCCGATGCCGAAGTTGCCCACGGCGATGCCCAGCCCCTCCGACCAGCGCCGGCCGCGGAAGATCTGCTTGTGGGCGAGATCGTGGGCGACCAGGGCGAGCTGGGCGTACGCGACGGCGAGGACGACCGCGAACCACAGGCTGTGGCTGAGCGCGAGCCCGGCCCAGCCCCCGGCGTAGAGGGCGCCGACCAGCGAGAGCCGCAGGGCGTAGTAGCCGGGCCGCCGGTCGAGCAGTCCGGCCGTGCGGATCCGCTGGGACAGGGCGGTGAAGTCGCTCGTGCGTTCCGCAGAAGCCAGAACTGTCATGCACCTCAGCGTTGCGGGTCCGGGCGCCGTGATCGAACCAGGCAGCACCTGAATCAATGGTAGTGCTAGCCCCACCCCCGGAAGAGGGTCGGCGTCCGGGCGAACCGGGCCTCCTCGAGCGCGAAGATCTCGCTGGGCGCCACGCGCACGATCGCGCTGCCCGGCACTTCCATCCCCGAGCCGTACTTCTCGTGGTACGCGTCGAGCACGGCCGGAACGGCGTCGGCGACCTCCGCCCGGCCGTCGACGACCACCGGCTCGGCGCCACTCTCGGTCGTGACGGTGCACGCCGGGTTGACCTGCAGATTTCGGATTTTCCGCGAGTGCCGCCCGCTGGAGAACCACACGGCGTCGTCGACCCAGACGGCCCAGACGGGCATCGCGTGGGGGCGTCCGTCCGGGCGGACCGTCGACACCCAGTAGTTGTGCGACTCCCGCAGCCGCCCGAGCACCGTCTCCCAGTCGAGCAGGCCGTCGTCGCTCTCCTCGATGCCATATCCGGGCATCAGGGGCCGTCCGCGCTGCACACCCATGGCACGGAGCCTAGGCTTGGTCGGGTGCCATTGCTCATCGGCTCCTACGCAGATCTGTACTCCACCTACGACGACGACTTCAAGCCGCTCGCCCCGCCGGTGCGGACGCCCGCGCCGAGCTACCTCGCCGTGGGCCCGGGCGGCGTGCGGTACGCCGTCGGCGAGCTCGACGGCGGCCAGGTCTCGGCCTTCACCCCGGGCGGCGAGCTGATCAACACGCTGCCGTCCGGCGGCGGCTCCCCGTGCCACGCCGCGGTCGCCGACGGCCGGCTGTTCGTGGCCAACTACGCCACCGGCAGCGTCGCGGTGTTCGCGCTGCGGCCGGACGGCGGGCTCGACGGCCCGACCGACGTGGCCCAGCACGCGGGCGCGAGCATCAACGCGAACCGGCAGGAAGGCCCGCACGCCCATCAGGTGACCATCCGCGGCACTACGCTGCACGCGGTCGACCTCGGCATGGACGCGATCGTGCACTACCGGGTGACGCCCGACGGCCGCCTGGAGCACCTGCGCACCACGACGGTCCAGCCGCTGGGCAGCGGCCCGAGGCACCTCGTGTTCCACCCCGACGGCCGCGTGTTCGTCGCCAACGAGCTGTCGTCGACCGTCGCGACGTACACCTCCGGCTTCGAACTGCTGGACGTGAAGCCCTCCTGCCTCGTGCAGCCGGTCGGCGACAACCTGCCGAGCGAGATCGCACTCTCCCGCGACGGCCGGCACCTCTACGTGGCCAACCGCGGCAACGACACGATCACGACCTTCTCCGTCGAGGGCGGCGGCCTCCTGCCCGTGGACGAGGTGAGCACCGGCGGCACCTACCCGCGCCACTTCGCGGTGCTGGACGGCGCCCTGTGCGTGGCGAACCAGCACTCCAACACCGTGGCGCTGCTCGAGTTGGATCGCGATTCGGGTGTACCGCACCCCGCCCGCGTCGTCATCGAGCACCCGTCGCCGAGCGCAGTGATACCGGTCGCTGACTGAGGGTCCGGGCGATCTCGTGGATGAGGCGGCACCGAACGCTTGCTGAACCGGCGTTAGGTGCCGCACCATCGATGCATGGGTGAGCTGGTGGCGCTGCCCAAATCGGGCGACGTATTCGAGGACCGACGCGGCGGCGACCGCACCATGCGCGTGACGTGCCATCCCGCGCGGGGCACGGTGGTCGTGTCACTGTGGGTGGACAAGATCTGCCGAGCGTCGTTCCAACTCGCCGACGACGACTTGCCACGGTTGCAGGCCGCGCTGGCCGACATGCACTTCGACGGGCCCGTGGCCCCGCCGGACGCCTTGTCGGACACCGCCTGACCCGGCCGGCTCCGCTCCTTCCGCGCGCGGAGATTACCCGCCGCGGCGCTTATCCACCGCCGGCCGCCTATCTGGTCGCACGCCGGTTCTTTATCGCATCTCGACGTGCGGGTCTCACCCGCGGACGACACCGAATCCGAGCATGCCCGCCAGGGCAGCGGCGCGCTCTGGACGGCGGATCTCCACCGCCGGCCGTCTCTTGGCCGCGCTTCGGCTTCTTCATCGCAGCTCGACCACCCGCAGCCGAATCAGAGCATCCCGACCGCTCGAAACCACGGCAACGAAGCTCGCCCCTGGGCGCCCCGAATCTGACCATTTCGACCACTCGAAGTCCCCGGCCTGGCGTCGCGCCTTCGAATGCCACCAAATCGCATTTATGGCCCGTCAGGCGATAAGTCCGATAAGTCGCGGCGCGGAGCGCCCGACTTATCGCGTCAATGCCGTGCCGTCAGGCGGCTTCGCCGGCGGAGAGCGTCGCCTTGTCCACCGTGTCCGAGCGC
>NZ_JBEZDS010000001.1:42614-80512 GCF_040648435.1 Dactylosporangium sp. NPDC049140
GGTCGCGGCGCGGAGCGCCCGACTTATCGCGTCAATGCCGTGCCGTCAGGCGGCTTCGCCGGCGGAGAGCGTCGCCTTGTCCACCGTGTCCGAGCGAGTTGTCGCGGCGCGGAGCGCCCGACTTATCGCGTCAATGCCGTGCCGTCAGGCGGCTTCGCCGGCGGAGAGCGTCGCCTTGTCCACCGTGTCCGAGCGCGAGTTGCGGCTGCGCTGCCGGGGCACGCGCGGCCTCGGGAGCAGGGTCGACGCGGTGATGCCCGCCTGCCGCGCCGCGTCCAGGGTGTTCCGCAGCTCCGCGGCCTCCTCGGCCACCTCCGCCGCCTCCTGGGCCAGCGCCGCCGCGGCCACCACGGCCACGTCCGCCGCCTTCACCGCGGCGCGCTCGGTCGCCGCCGCGGCCTCGTACAGGCGGCGCGCGCGGCTCTCCGCGGTGCGCCGCAGCTCGACCTCGCGGGCCGCGAGCTCCTGCAGCGGGTCGGCGCCGGCGACGCCCTTGAAGACCTGCTCCAGCGCGTCGACGGTGATGTCGCCGCGCTTGAAGGCGTCCAGTGCCGCGCGCGACACCTCGCGCTTGGTCTCGTCGTCCGAGTCGATCGGCGCCTGCTGCGTCTCGGCGACCTGCCCGGCGGTCTGCAGCGCCTCCTGGTAGGCCTTCTGGGCCACGTCGAAGGTGGTCCACGCGTGCTCGCGGGCGATCTGCGCGGACAGGCTGTGGGCCTGCGCCTCGACAACGGTGAGCTGGGCCCGCTTGGCGGCTGCGGCCGTCGCGGCGGCCTGCCGGATGAGTTCGCCGGCCTCGGTGCGCAGCCGCGCGCGCTCGGCCGGGCTCAGGCTCGCCTCGGCCTCCTCGACGGCTGCGCGGCGGTCGGCGCGGTTGAGCCGGTACAGGCTCCAGCGCGACAGGAACGCGGCCAGCAGGACGAACACAAAGATGAGCACCATCAGCCCGAGCCAGAGCACGATGGCCCCGGTCACTGGGTCGAGACCGAAAATGCCGCGCCCGCCCGTGAGAGTCCACGGCAGGTCACGAGGGGATTGTGCCAACGTGGCGGGGGTGTGAATGGCCACGGTGCGACCTCCGGCTGTGCGTGTCGCTACAGCGTAATCGCCACGCACCAACCCGGCGGCCGATCGAAAGGTGACTATTCGACGAAGTTCCGTACACGAATAGTTACGACCAGGCAAGAAACCCGCGCTCAGCGGCGTGTCAACCGGCGTGTCGCGATCGCGGTACGTGTCGATCAACGCGGGAGTGTCGGGGACTTGTCATCACATCGTGACCAGAAGACAAATTCAGGTGTCGGGCCGCCGGGTGATCGCTAAGGTCCCGCGCATGTGCTTGCGTGTCGTGTGCCCGCCGCCCATCCGGTAGCGGGCAGGCAAAGAAACCACAGCACCCGGCGGCCAGGGCCCCGGGCCGGTGGTGGCTGCCCGCGTTCGGAACGCGTCCAGCCCACCGACCACCCGGGAGCACACTCGAATGCGAAACTCCATCGGCCTCAACCTGTCCTTCATCGCCTTCGCCGCCGTGTCGTGGGGCGTCGGCGGCTTCGTGGCCGCCGTGCTGTACCACCAGAGCGACCTCGGCCCGATCGCCGTCACGTTCTGGCGTTACGCCGGCGGCCTGGCCCTGCTCACCGCGCTGCGCCCGTTCCTGCGCACCGCGACGCCCCGCAGGGCCGCCCGCTCCACGCGGATCCTCAACGGCCTGGGCATGGCGGTGTACCAGACCGCCTACTACGTCGCCATCGCGCTGGGCGGCGTCGGCATCGTCACCGTGGTCACCCTCGGCTCCGGCCCGATCCTGATCGCCATCGGCGCCCGCCTCTTCCTCGGCGAGCGCCTGGGCCGGGCCGGCCTGACCACGGTCGCGGCGTCGGTGCTGGGCCTGGTGCTGCTGGTCGCCCAGAACCCGGGCACCGGCCGCCACCCGCTCGCCGGCCTGGCGGTGGCCCTGGTCTCGGCCGCCGGCTACGCCGCCGTGACGCTGCTCAACCGCGCCCACTCGGACGACCCGTACGACTCGGCCCTGAGCGGCTTCGCCATCGGCGCCGCGGCCCTGCTGCCGGTGGCCGCCTTCGAGGGCCTGGCCCCGGGCGCGCACCACCTGGGCGAGACCGTGAGCCTGCTGGTCTTCCTCGGCGCCGTGCCGACGGCCCTGGCGTACGCCCTCTTCTTCCGGGGCCTGACCGTGGTCCGGGCCACCACGGCTTCGGTCGTCGCCCTGAGCGAACCCCTGGCCGCCGTGGCCCTGGGCGCCCTGGTCCTGCACGAGCCGTTGACCCCGTGGTCGGCGGTGGGCGGGGCGATCCTGCTCGCCTCGGTCGTCGCGCTGGGATTCCAGGAGCGCCGATCGCAGACATCGCATATCGCCAAGCCGTTCGCGTTGCGTCTCGTTGACGCGGTCACCCGGCAAGGTCACCGCATGCGATCCACACCGCGCGACCGGGATTCGCACGAGGAAATGACCAGCCCGGACATCCCGGCGGCATGACCTCAGGTCTCCTCATCACCCGGCATACCGGCCTGGCAAGCCTCTTCGCACAATGCGTCGAGGCTCCCTCCGGTGTGCCGGGCGGACGGACGCCTCGACCAAGGCCCCATCAGGCAATCGGTCGGATCCAAACGATCGGAGACGATTTACTGCATCGTCCAGATCTGGCTCGCGGCGCCCACGCAGTCCCAGATGACGATCGACGAGCCCGCGCCCGTGCCCGTCGCGGTCAGGCAGCGCTTCGCGTTCGGGTTCTGCCAGGTGTTGTCCGCGCGGTGGACCCAGACCTGCGCCGGCGTGCCGTTGCACTGGTACACCTGGATCAGCGTCCCGTTCGCGGTGTCCCGGTTCTGCACGTCCAGGCAGTAGTTGTTGTCCGCGAGCAGCACCGCCCCGGTCGCGGCGTTGCCCTGGACGCGGAACACCTGGGCCGGGCCGCCGCAGTCGTCGATGACCACGCGATAGGCCGAGCCGCTGCGGTACTCCAGGCACTTGCGCGACTGCGCCCCCACCACGCGGCCCTGCGTCGGCTGGGCCACCGGCGGCGGGGGCGGCGGCGGGGCCGCCTTCGTCGGGGGCGTCGACACGGCCGCCGAGCCGGTCGGGTGGGAGGCGGCCGAGCCGGTCGCCGTCGTGCGCGGGCGGGTCGTCGCCGGGTTCGCACCGTCGTCGGTCGCCTCGGGGCCGGTCGTCTCGTCGGAGGGGCCGGCCACGGCGCCCGCCGGGGCCGCGCCGCCCGGCATGTCGACGCCCGGGACCCGGCCCGGCAGGACGCTGTCGCTCTTGCCCGGCGTCGAGTCGCCGCGGACGGCCTGGAAGGCCACGGCGCCGGTGACGAGCAGGATGAGCACGGCGACGGCGACGGCGCCGACCGGGTACCGCCGCCAGGGCATCACCCGGTGACGACGGCTGCCGCGGTAGTCCTCGGCGTCCTCGTGCGCGTAGTCGGTGACGATCGTCAGGGCCGGCACCTTGTAGTCGGCGACGGTCGGGGAGTCGTCGGCGGCGAACGCCGGGCCGTCGGGGACCAGCTCGCCGTCGACCGTTTCGATCGGGTCGGCCGAGGATGGCGCCAGTTCGTCGGGGTCGTTCGAGATGCCCGGCAGCGACACGATGAACTCGAGGTTGCGGGTGTCGCCCATGTCGGCCGCGTCCGCGCGCGCCTCGCCCGCCAGCGTCGCCACCGGCAGCGGATCGGGCTCTTCGGCGGGCGGCACGGCCGCGCTCGCGACGGCGGTCGGGCCGTCGGGGCGGCGCTGGTGGGGCACGGCGGGAATCTTCGGCTTCGGCGGCGTGAACGGCTCCGGCAGCACGCGCGCCGCGGCCGCGGCCGTCGGGGGCACGCGATGGCGGGGATTGGGACCGGCGGCGGGTGGCAGCGGCCCGGCGACAGGTGGCTCCGCGCCCGAAACGCCCGCGTTGTCCCCGTCTCCAGCGACGGACATTCCGTGGATCCCCCTCCGGTGACCATAGACGCCGGGAGCACCGTAGCGGCTGGCGCAGCAAAAGGCGACCGGCCGTAAGTCCGATGTCGCAAACATCCGGAACGCCAGCAGAGGGTATTACACGCAGTCCGTTGCGGTCGGCCGGTAAGTTTTCCCGCATGGCGCCAACGGGCTGGGAAACGATCGCGGGTCAGCATACGGTGTGGGGTCGCGTCGAGGACGCGTCAGCGCACCGTGAGCAAGCCGTCGCGCTGGCGGGATCGCTCGCCAGGGCGCGCGGGCGGGCCGCGGCCGCGCTGGGCGACGACCCGTGGCAGGACGACGACTTCGGCGACCGGATGTCGCAGCAGATCACCAAGCTGCTCGACCTGCTGCCGGCCGACGTGATCTTCACGGGGGCCGAGGCGCTGCTGCTCGTGACGGTACCGCTGCTGCATGACGCCCTCTGGTCGGGCCTCGCGGCCCAGGAGCGCGGGGTGCAGCCCGGCGATCTCGAGCCCTCCCAGGACGCGACGAGCGACCGGGCCGCGTTCGAGCGCTTCACGCAGACCTACGCCCAGCCGCACCGGCGGGCCCTGGCCGCGATCCGCGCCGGGCGCCGGGAGACCGCGGCCGAGCTCGGCTGGTGGCTGCTGCACCGGTGGATCGGCCGCCGTCCGCAGGCCTACCAGCCCGCGACGATCGCGGCGCTGACCGGCGCGGCCGAGGACGCGCGCACCGCCGAGCTGCTGCGCGCGATCCGGGCCGACCCGGCGTTCCTCAACCGGCACGACCGGCCCGAGTCGCTGCTGTCGCGCAACGGTGACGTACGCGAACGGCTCGTCGGCTTCCTGCTGGCCATCGCGCGCGGCCTGGCCATCGAGGTCACGGTGCTGCCGGAGGTCGTCGGCGAGCACCTCGGCATCGGCGACCCGGTCACCCCGGGTCAGGTGCTGGCCACCGTCCGCG
This sequence comes from Dactylosporangium sp. NPDC049140, assembly GCF_040648435.1. Lineage (NCBI taxonomy): Bacteria > Bacillati > Actinomycetota > Actinomycetes > Micromonosporales > Micromonosporaceae > Dactylosporangium > Dactylosporangium sp. NPDC049140. The sequence continues at coordinate 47,502 of NZ_JBEZDS010000001.1, forward strand.
ACTCGCACTGGGACCTGCGGGGCGCCACGCTGGTGCTCACCGCCGCCTGCGCGCACCCGTCGATCGAGGTGGCGCTGCGGGCGCACATCGACACGCTCAACCAGCTGCTGGCCGAGGCGCAGCGCGCCACCGCCCGCGACGACGAGCTGCTGCCGCTGCGGCACCTGCCCAACCGGGCCGCGACCGACGACGTCGGGCCGCTGGTGCGCGACGGCGCGCCGGCCTACCAGTCCGCCGGGGTGCGCTTCCGGCTCGCCGAGGACCGGGTCCGGGAGCTGCTCATGGGCGAGCAGCTCTACGGTGACCCGGCGCTGGCGATCCGGGAGCTGTACCAGAACGCGCTGGACGCCTGCCGCTACCGCGAGGCCCGCACCGAGTACCTCACCCGCGCCCACGACCGCCGGCTGCCGTGGGACGGCCGCATCCAGTTCACCCAGGGCGTCGACGAGCACGGCCGCGCCTACCTCGACTGCTCCGACAACGGCATCGGCATGGGCGTGCGCGAGCTCAGCGAGGTCTTCTCACAGGCCGGCGTGCGCCTGGCCGACCTGCCCGAGTTCCTGGAGGAGCAGGCGGAGTGGGCCCGGCTCGACCCGCCGGTGCAGCTGTTCCCGAACAGCCGCTTCGGCATCGGCGTGCTGAGCTACTTCATGCTCGCCGACGAGCTGACCGTGCAGACGTGCCGGATGGGCCGCGACGGCCGGGCCGGCGAGCGGCTGCGGGTCTCGATCGCGGGCCCCGGCAGCCTGTTCCGCATCCAGGACCTGGGGCCGGGCACCGAGACGGGTACGACGGTCCGGCTGCACCTGCGCGAGGGCGTGACCGTCAGCGCCGTGGACGAGCTGCGCAAGCTCCTGTGGGTGGCCGAGTTCGGCACGGACGCGACCGACGGCGTGCAGAGCCAGGCCTGGGCGCCCGGCGAGCTGTCGAGCGTCGCCGAGGACCTCGGCGACGACGAGGACGAGGACGAGCGCGTCGGGCCGGGCGTGGTCGCGGCCGACGGCTCGCGGGTCTGGTGGTGCCGCAACAGCGGCGCGCTGCTCGCCGACGGCCTCTACGCCGGCAAGGAGATCTTCGGGGCGGTGGTCAACCTCAACCGGGACCTGGCGCCGCGCCTGTCCGTCGACCGCACGAAGATCCTGGCGTACCGCGAGGACGACGTCGACCGCCTGCTGTGGGAGGCCGTCCCCGCGCTCACCGCGCCCGGCACGACCCTGCTGGGCTACGAGTGGCTGTGCCGGCTCGCCCCGGTGCGCCCGCTCGTCGCCGACCTCATCTTCGAGCAGGCGATCGAGCGCGGTCACGGCAAGTGGGAGATGGACGGCGAGACCGTCGACGCGGCCGTGACCGGCTGCTTCGTGGCCAACGACGGCCCCGTCGGCGGCCCGGACGAGCTCGTCGAGTGGCGGCTGACCGCGCTGGCCGCGGGCGGCCGCTACCGCAAGGTGCTCAAGCCCGGCGCGGACTGGCGGCGGGCGCTGCGGTCCCGCCCGTCCGACGCGCTGCTGCTCAGCGTCGACGTGGACGGCACCGGCCCCTGGCTCGACCCGGTGGACATCGTGCCGCTGGTGCACCTGGTGCGGGCGGCGCGTAAGACCGGGCGCTCGGCCCCGGAGGTCGCCGCGCGGCTGGAGACGCTGGGCTTCGAGCCGTCGGTGGGCGCCACGACCGTGGGCGTGGACCCCGACGACCTGATCTTCACGAGCCGGGACGTCGACGGTACGCGCCCGTGGCTGCAGCCCGATCAGCCGGTACACCTGGTGCATCTCCTGCGTGCGGCCCATCGCAGCGGCCGGACCGTGCACCAGGTGGTGGCCCGGCTGCGCCAGCTGGGCTTCGAGGTCGACGTGGACGTCGACGTGCTGCCGCTGGAGCAGTTCGACGCGCGGGACCTCACGATCGCCAGCCGCGACCTGGACGGCTCGCACCCGTGGCTGGACCCGCGCGAGCCGGTGACGCTGCTGCACCTGCTGCGCGCCGCGCACAAGGTCGGGCTGCCGGCCGAGGAGACCGCGGCCCGCCTGGCGCTGCTGGGGTACCCGCTGGACAGCGGCTGGGAGACGCTCACCACCGAGCCAGACGACCTGGTGCTCATCTCCCGCGACCTGGACAGCACCTCGCCGTGGCTGGACCTGAGCGAGGAGGTCGCCCCGGTGCACGTGCTGCGCGCCGCCGAGCGCACCTCGCGGCCGGTGACCGAGGTCGCGGCGCGGCTGCGCTCGTTCGGCTTCCAGCTCGGCGGCAACCTCGACGCGATCGAGGTCGTAAAGCTGGAGCCGGAGGACCTCCAGCTGGCCAGCCGCGACCTGGACGGCTCGCAGCCGTGGCTGGACTCGTCCCGCCCGGTGCCGCTGATCCACCTGCTGCGCGCCGCCGAGTCGACCGGCCGGGAGGTGCGGGAGGTCGCGGCGCGGCTCTCCGCGTGCGGGTACCGCGTCGACGTCGACCCGGACGCCATCCTCATCGACCATCTCGAGCCCGACGACCTGACCATCACCAGCGAGGATCTCGACGGGTCCGACCCCTGGCTCGACCCGATGAAGCCGGTGCCCACAATCCGCATCCTGCGCGCCGCCCAGCGGACCCGCCGCAGCGTGCACGACATCGCCGCCCGGCTGACGTTCCTGGGCTACGCGGTGAGCCTGCACGGCGCCGGCCCCTCGCTGGACCAGGTGGAGCCCGACGACCTGCTCATCACCAGCCGCGACCTGGACGGTTCGCAGCCGTGGCTGGACCTCGAGGAGCAGGTGCCGCTGCCGCACCTTCTGCAGGCCGCCCGCCGGGTGCGCCGGCCGGTGCACGAGATCGCGGCCCGGCTGGAGACGCTGGGGTACACCGTGGATGTGGATCTTTCCAGCATCGCCGTGGACTCGGTGAAGCCGAACGACCTGCTGCTGGCCAGCACCGACCTGGACGGCTCGCGCCCGTGGCTGGACGCCTCCCAGCCGGTGCCGCTCAACCACCTGCTGGCCGCGGCGCAGAAGATCCGCAAGCCGATCGAGGAGGTCAGCGCGCGGCTGCGGGCGCTGGGCTACTCGGTGCCGGACGTCGACACGCGCCTGCCCCGCCTGCGCCCCGGCGGCGTGTAGCAAACTTCACGGGGCATCGACCCCCATGCCCGCATGGGCCAGAATCAATCGATGCCTCCCTATTGGCCGGTGGTGCGGAACCGGGTCTTCGGCCGAGTACTGCCCGGCTTGGCCCTCTCCGCACTCGGCGACGGGATGAGCGCGGTCGCGATCGGCTGGCTCGCCCTGCAGTGCGCGCCGCAGCACCAGCGCGGGCTGTGGATCGGGCTCGCGATCGCGGCCTACACGCTGCCGGGCGCGGCCGGCGCGGTGCTGCTGGCGCCGCTGCTGCGCGGCCGTAGCGGGGCGCACCTGGCCGCGCTCGACGCGGCCCTGCGCGCGGTGCTGCTCGGCGCGGTGCCGGTGCTGGCCTGGCTGGGGGCGCTCACCATCGGCCGGTACACCGCGCTGCTGGCCGCCTCCGCGCTGCTCTCGGCGTGGGGGTCGGCGGGGCGGTACACCCTCGTCGCCCAGGTCCTCCCGGCCGAGCTGCACGTGCCCGCGAACGCGCTGCTCACCCTGATCACCGAGGCCGCCACGGTGGCCGGGCCGCTGCTCGCCGGCCTGCTCATCGGGTGGCTGGGCGCGCCCGCGGTGCTCGCGGCCGACGCGGTGACGTTCGCGGTGCTGGCCGTCTCCTTCGCGCTGGTACGCGCCCGGGTCCCCCTGCCGCGGCGGGAACAGCGCTCGGCCGGGTTCGCGGCGATCCGGCGGGACCGGCGGCTCGTGGCGCTCATGACGCTGTCGTTCTGGTTCTTCCTGCTCTTCGGTCCGGTACCGGTGGCGATACCGCTCTTCGCGTCGTCGGCGCAGGACGTCGGGCTGCTGTACACCTCCTTCGGCGTCGGCGCCGTGATCGGCGCGATCGCCACGGGGCACCTGCCGCGCCTGCCGCTGTGGCCGGCCGCGATCGGCTCCGTGCTCGCGTTCGGCCTGCTGCTCCTGCCGCTCGGCCTCGGCCTGCCCCGCTGGGCCGACCTGCTCACGCTGGCGCTGGCCGGGCTTGCGTGGGCGCCGTACCCGACCGCGAGCATGTCGATCTTCCAGCGCGTGGTGCCGCCCGAGCGGCTGCCGCCGGTGCTGGCCGCCCGGCACGCGGTGCTCGTCGTGTCCACGCCGCTCGGCGCGCTGCTGGGCGCGCCGGTGGTGCAGGCGGCCGGCCCGGCCGCGACGCTGGTGGCGTGCGGCGCGGCCACGGCGGCGCTCGGCCTGGTCGCGGTGGTGGTGCGCCTGCTCAGGCCGCTTCCTCGAGAACGTTCCGACGGGCGCAAAGCCGGCGGGTGTACTCCCGCAATGCGCTGATCGCCTCGTCGACGTCCTCGGTCAGCACGTCGGGCAGGTCGATGAGCATCCGGCGGCCGTCGATCGTGGCGTAGCCGCTCACCTCGAACGCCCCCTCGCGCACCCATACGTCCACGCCCAGGTCCACCGTGGTCCGCTCGTACCGCAGCACGACCCCGACGAGCGCGAAGGGCGACTCGCCCGGGCCGATCCGCCCGATGCGGCCGATGAGCTCCCAGTGCAGCGGACCGTGCGCCGCGGCCACCTGCTGGCCGTAGCGCTGGAAGTCCTCACACGCCTCGTTGAGGGCGGCGAGCAGCGTGGCGGCCCCGCTCGATCTCGCGTCCATGATCATCCTCCTGCGGCTCGATAGGCGGCGCCCACCTGGGTCGGGGTGGTGCCGTTGCTGTAGAGGCCGGTGTCGCCGGACTTGCTGGTGTAGAGCAGGAACCAGCTGTACCGCTCGACGTAGGACAGGCCCTGGAGCATGGCCGTCGAGCTGTTGACGAACGCGACCTGCTGGTCGGTCGAGGGGTAGACGGTGCCGTTGTCGAAGCGCATCAGCGCGTACTCGGTCAGCCAGATGGGCAGGTGGTAGCGGTTGTAGACGTTCTGGATGTAGGTCTTGAGCTGGCTGGCCGCGTTGGGCCCGAAGTCGCCGCCGTACCAGTGCAGGGTGATGAAGTCGACGCGGTACCCGCGGTCCTTCACGCCCTGCATGAACTGGTCGAACCAGCCGCCGGGGGTGTCCGCGCCGAACGCGGGGGCCGGGCTGCCCAGCCGCATCCCGGTCGCCTGCAGCTGCGGCCACAGGTCGAGGACCTGCGCCGGGGTCATGTTCGACTGTTCCTTGAGGTCCGGCTCGTTGAACGCGAGCAGGGTCTTGCCGTTGGCCTTGGCCTTGGCGAGGTCGCCGCTCACGTTGCCGGCGCCCCAGACCATCGGCACGAACTCGGCGCCGGCGACGGTCGCGACCGGGCTCGGCGACCAGTCGTAGTACCAGGCGGCCTTGACGTCCTTGATCGCCGGGGCGTTGTTCGCGCCGAACTTGTCGTTGGTGCTGACGCCCTTCTTGGCGCTCCTGGTCGCCGGCGGCAGCGCGGCCACGGTGGTCTTGGACGGGGCGGCGGTCGGCGGCGCGCTGCTGGGTACCAGGCTCGGGGCGGGGGCCTCGCTCGGCCTGTTCCCGGCCGGCGAGGTGGAAGGGGCCGCCGCCACCACGGCCGGCTTCTCGTCGCCCTGGGTGGCGATGTAGGCGGCGCCCGCGGTACCGGCGATGGCGGCCGTCGCCGCGAGGCCCACCAGCGCCGGCTTCGACGCGGCGAACCAGCCGAACAGCATCGCCTTGATCCCGCCCGCCTTGCCGGTGGTGACGGCGGCCGTCGTCGTGGCCGCGGTGCCGGCGCCGCCCGCGGCCATGGCGCTGAAGACGAACGGGACCGGCACGAGCGCGATGCCGGCCAGGAGCCGCTCGGCCGCGACCATGTCCGACCACGCCCGGTCGCACTGCCGGCACTCGCGGGTGTGCCGGGCCAGCCGCTTGCGCCACAGGGCGCTCGGGCGGCCGTCCCAGCTGTGCAGCACGGCGGTGAGCTCGGGGCAGCGGGGCCGGGCGGCCAGCGCGCGCACGACCGCCCGGGCCGCGTCGAGCTGGGCCTTCATCCGCTGGATGCGCACGGCCGCGTGCTGGCGGGTCAGGTGCAGCGCGTCGACGACCTCCTCGCGGTCGAGCTGCCCGGCCGCCTCGAGCCACCACAGCGAGAGCAGCTCGCGGTCGTCGTGGTCGAGCCAGCGGGTGGCCTCGGCGACCTCCTGGCGCTGGCCGGACAGGCGCAGCCGGGTGATGGCCAGGTCGGCGAAGTCGGCGCCGGGGTCGGCGGTGTCGGTCGGGTCGGCCCAGTCCCCGACCAGCGGCGCCTGGGTCTGGCGGCGGTGCCGGTCGCGGACCTGCGACATGGCGATGGCGACGGCCCAGGAGCGGAAGCTCTCCGGCTCGCGCAGGCGGGGCAGCCCGTCGACGACGCGCAGCATCGTCTCCTGCACGACGTCGTCGACGTCCGCGTGCCCCTGCAGCGCGCGCCCGACGATGTTGTAGATCAGCGGCAGGTACTCGCCGACCAGGGCATCGAGTGCCCGCTGGTCGCCGGCTCGTGCCGCGATCACCGTGGCCGTGCTCATCAGCGCCTCCTGTCGAACCTATTCAGGAGACGTGGCGGCCCAGGGTCAATAACGCTTCCCAGAAAACTACTTTGGGTCACGCTTTTGCTCGCCCGCAGAAGTGGCCGCTTGCGGCCATGGGGGGTCCGGGGTGGGAACCCCCCGGCGCGTACCCCACGGAGTGGGCGCCAGGCTAGGAATCGGGCCCAGCCCCCGACGCTTGGTGGCCGCTTGCGGCCATGGGGGTCCGGGGGTGGGAACCCCCCGGCGCGTACCCCACGGAGTGGGCGCCTGGCTAAAAATACGTGCACAATGCTGCTCGTGACGGTCTCGATTCACCAGCGCATCGCGGAAGAGCTCGGCGTCAGGGAACGGCAGGTGGCCGCGGCGGTCGACCTTCTCGACGGCGGCGCCACGGTGCCCTTCATCGCCCGGTACCGCAAAGAGGCGACCGAGATGCTCGACGACGCCCAGCTGCGCACGCTGGAGGAGCGGCTGCGGTACCTGCGCGAGATGGAGGAGCGCCGCGCCGCGATCCTCGAGTCGATCCGCAGCCAGGGCAAGCTCGACGACGCCCTCGAGGCGCAGATCATGGGGGCCGACTCCAAGGCCCGGCTCGAGGACATCTACCTGCCGTTCAAGCCCAAGCGGCGCACCAAGGCGATGATCGCCCGCGAGGCCGGCCTGGAGCCGCTCGCCGACGGGCTGCTCGCCGACCCGAACGTGGACCCGCAGGCGGCCGCGGCCGTGTTCGTCGACGCCGAGAAGGGCGTCGCCGACGTCGCGGCGGCGCTGGACGGCGCCCGGTCCATCCTGGTCGAGCGCTTCTCCGAGGATGCCGACCTCATCGGCGAGCTGCGCGAGAAGATGTGGGGCCAGGGCCGGGTCGTGTCCAAGGTCCGCGACGGCAAGGAGACCGACGGCGCCAAGTTCGCCGACTACTTCGACTTCAGCGAGCCGTTCACCAAGCTGCCCTCCCACCGCATCCTCGCCATGTTCCGCGGCGAGAAGGAGGAGATGCTCGACCTGGTGCTGGAGCCGACCCAGGACCCGGAGGCGCCGTCGCTGTACGAGCCGACCATCGCCTCGAAGTTCGGCATCCGCGACGAGGGCCGGCCGGGCGACAAGTGGCTCACCGACACGGTCCGCTGGGCGTGGCGTACGCGCATCCTCGTGCATCTCGGCATCGACCTGCGGATGCGGCTGTGGCAGGCGGCCGAGGAGGAGGCGGTGCGCGTCTTCGCCGCCAACCTGCGCGACCTGCTGCTCGCCGCCCCGGCCGGCAGCCGCGCCACAATGGGCCTCGACCCCGGCTTCCGCACCGGCGTGAAGGTCGCCGTCGTCGACGCCACCGGCAAGGTCGTCGACACGCACGTGATCTACCCGCACGTGCCGCAGAACAAGTGGAAAGAGTCGATCGCGGCGCTGGCCGCGCTGTGCCAGAAGCACAAGGTCGAGCTCATCGCGATCGGCAACGGCACCGCCTCCCGCGAGACCGACAAGCTGGCCGCCGACCTGGTCGCCCAGTTCCCGCAGCTGTCGGTGGTGAAGGTGATGGTGTCGGAGGCGGGCGCTTCGGTGTACTCCGCCTCCGCCTACGCCTCCCAGGAGCTGCCCGGCATGGACGTGTCGCTGCGCGGCGCGGTCTCGATCGCCCGGCGGCTGCAGGACCCGCTGGCCGAGCTGGTCAAGATCGACCCGAAGTCGATCGGGGTCGGGCAGTACCAGCACGACCTGTCCGAGGCGAAGCTGAGCCGCTCCCTCGACGCCGTCGTGGAGGACTGCGTGAACGGCGTCGGCGTCGACGTCAACACCGCGTCGGCCCCGCTGCTGACCCGCGTCTCCGGCATCGGCTCGACCCTGGCCGCCGCGATCGTCACGCACCGCGACGCCAACGGCCCGTTCCGCACCCGCCGCGCCCTCAAGGACGTCGCCCGCCTCGGCCCGAAGGCGTTCGAGCAGTGCGCCGGCTTCCTGCGCATCCCGGACGGCGACGACCCGCTGGACTCGTCCTCGGTGCACCCCGAGGCCTACCCCGTCGTCCGGCGCATCCTGGCCACGACGGGCGGCGACGTCAAAGGACTGATCGGCAACGGTACGGCGCTGGCCCGGCTCAAGCCCGCGGAGTTCGTCGACGACACGTTCGGCCTGCCGACCGTCACCGACATCCTCAAGGAGCTCGAGAAGCCCGGCCGCGACCCGCGCCCGGCCTTCAAGACCGCCGAGTTCGCCGACGGCATCGAGAAGATCTCGGACCTGACCCCCGGCATGCTGCTGGAGGGCGTGGTCACGAACGTGGCCGCGTTCGGCGCCTTCGTCGACGTGGGCGTGCACCAGGACGGCCTCGTGCACGTCTCGGCCCTGTCGCGCACGTTCGTGAAGGACCCGCGCGAGGTGGTCAAGCCCGGCGACATCGTGCGGGTGAAGGTGCTCGACGTGGACATCCCGCGCAAGCGCATCTCGCTGACGCTGCGCCTCGAGGACGAGGCCGCCCCGGCCTCCGGTGGCGGCTCGGGCTCGGGCCCGGCCGAGCGCCGTCCCCGGGGTGACGGTCAGCGCGGCGGCGGCCCGCGCGGCGACGGTCAGCGCGGTGACTCCCGCGGCGGCGATGCGCGCGGCGGCGGACGTTCCGGCGGAGGTACCGGCGGCGGGCGTTCCGGCGGCGGCCGCGACTCGTCGTTCAGCGGCGGCGGCGCGCTCGCCGACGCCCTGCGGCGGGCCGGCCTCGACAAGGGCCTCGACAAGCTCAAGGACCAGCAGCCGAAGCAGCGCGGGAAGTAGCGAGCCGCCACACCGTGGTACGCATGACGTCCCCGTCCTCCAGAGCCCGGCGGACGGGGACGTCGTACGCCGCGACCGCCTCGAAGAGCCGCTCGGGCAGGAAGCCGCGGCCGGGGTCGCCGACGTAGGCCTCGGTCCCGCGCAGGAGTTTCAGCACGGCGGGCGCGACGGCCGGGGAGTAGAACACGTCCCCGGCCAGCACGACGTCGCCCGGCACCGGCTCCGCGCCCGTCTCGACCTCGACGCCGTTGAGCGCGGCATTGCGCAAGGCAGCGGCGCGCGCCGCGGGATCGGTGTCGACGGCTACGACCTGGCGCGCCCCGGCCATTGCGGCGGCGATTGCCACAATGCCGGAGCCGCTGCCCAGATCAACGATTCGCTTTTGCCGCACTATGTGCGGAAAATCGAGGACGAATCGGGCGAGTGCCATGCCACCGGGCCACGCGAACCGCCAGAACGGCGGCGGCGTATCGCTGCGATATCCACCGGTGGCATCGAACAGCCCGACGCATTCTTCGGCGAGCTCGAGCTCGATCTCCGGCACCAGAGGGATCTGCACGCTCATACGATATGTCGGGCGCTCCGCTAGCCCGACATATCGGACTTATCATCATTTAGCGGATCGACGGCGGGCGCCAGCGTCGGCTTTACGGCCGCACGGTCTAAGGTGGTTGGGCTCCCTGCTCCGCCGCCATCGCAGATCCCCGCCCGGAGGTTCCCGTGGACTGGCCCCCGTTCCTGCAGCTCAGCGTGCCCGTCACGCTCGCGGTGTGGGTGCTGCTGACGGCCGCCGCGCTCTGGCGCTCCCGGCCGCGGCTGCCCGATGCCGGCGAGGCGCTGACCACTCCTCCGGGTGAGGAGCCCCCGGCGGTGGTCAGCCTGATGGTCAACCGGTGGCGCTCCGACGAGGACGCGATCGACAGCACGCTGCTCGACCTGGCCGCCCGCGGCTTCCTGGAGCTGCGCCAGCCCGGCGACGATCCCGAGGAGACGACGGTCCGCCTCCGCAAGGGCGACGGGCGCAGCCTCACGCCGTACGAGCGGCAGGTCCTCGACCGGGTCAACCAGCTCTCGGTCAACGGCGAGGCGTCCCTCACCAGCCTGGCGTTCCGCAGCTGGACGGAGGCGCGCCGCTGGCGGGGCACCTTCTACCGCGCCGTGGCCGAGGAGGCCCGCACGCGCGGCCTTTCCCAGCGCCGGCTCTCCCGCCCGACCCGCCGCACGCTGCTGGCCACCGCCGCCCTGCCGGCCGCGCTCATGTTCGCCACGTGGATGTGGACCTCGTTCAAGCTCCACGCGAACCTGGCCGACCAGATCACCGGCTCCCTCATGGCCGCGGGCGCCGTCTACCTGGCCATGTTCCTCGTGGTCGAGATGCGCTGGAGCGACCAGAACACGCCGGACGGCGCGGCGGCGGCGGCGCGCTGGCTGGCGTACCGCGCCCACCTGGTCGCCGTCGAGGGCATGGCCGATCTGGCCCCGGCGGACGTGGCGTCCTGGGGCCGCGAGATGGCGTTCGCCTCGGCTCTGGGCGTCCTGCCCACCGAAGAGGCGCTGATGCGCTCCCGCGTCGCGCTCTAGCGCGGCACTCCCGTATGGCTCGTCTGGCGCTCTAGCGCGGCATCAGGCCTGGCCGCGCAGCAGGAGCGTCAGGAACTCGGCGTTCGACTGCGTCTTGGCGAGACGGTCGAGCAGCTGCTCGGTCGCCGACGGCCCTGAGGCGCTGAGGGCCTTGCGCAGGCGCTGGATGGCCATCAGCTCGTCGGGGTGCAGGATCACGTCGTCGCGACGGGTGCTCGACGAGTCGATGTCGATCGCGGGGTAGACGCGGCGGTCGGCGAGCTTGCGGTCCAGCTTCAGCTCGGCGTTGCCGGTGCCCTTGAACTCCTCGAAGACCACGGTGTCGCCCGTCGAGCCGGTCTCGACCAGCGCGGACGCGATGATGGTCAGCGAGCCGCCGTTCTCGATGTTGCGCGCGGCGCCGAGGAGCCGCTTCGGCGGGTACAGCGCGTTGGCGTCGATGCCACCGCTGAGGATTCGCCCCGATGCCGGGGCCGAATTGTTGTACGCCCGGCCGAGCCGGGTAATCGAGTCGAGTAGGAAGACCACGTCGTGGCCGAGCTCGACAAGGCGCTTCGCGCGCTCGATGGCGAGCTCCGCGACGCCGGTGTGCTCGTTCGCCGGACGGTCGAACGTCGAGGCGATGACCTCGCCCTGCACGGAGCGCTGCATCTCGGTGACCTCTTCGGGCCGCTCGTCGATCAACAGCACCATGAGGTGGCACTCGGGGTTGTTGCGCGCCACGGCGTTGGCGATCGCCTGCAGGACCATCGTCTTGCCGGCCTTCGGCGGCGACACGATCAGCGCGCGCTGGCCCTTGCCGATCGGCATGACCAGATCGATCAGCCGGGCGGTGAGCTGGCGCGGGCCGGTCTCCAGGCGCAGTCGCTCCTGCGGGAACAGCGCGGTCAGCTTGCTGAACTCGGGACGGTTGCGGGCCCACTCGGGGTCGTTGCCGTGCACCGTGTCGAGCCGGGTGAGCGTGCCGCCGTTGGCGCTGCCGGTGAGGGCGTCGCCCTGGCGCAGGCCGTACTTGCGGACCATGGCCGCGGGGATCGCGACATCTTCGGGGCTGGGCAGGTAGCTGTCGACCCGGAGAATCATCTTGTCGCGGTGGACGTCGGCGATGCCGGCGACCTCGCGGGCCTCGCCCGGAGTGGGCGGCTGCGGCTGGTTGGCCGGGCGGCTGTGATCGCGGTTGCGAGGCGAGGAGCGGGTCCGGCGGCGGCCCTGACCTGCGGGGTTCTGTTTCTGAGTGGTGCGTTCCAACACTTCGATTGGGGCCATATGCGTCCTCCTAGGACTGTTCGGCCGTGAGGAAAAGCGATCGTCGGGTACGCGTGTATCCGAGGAACGGGGTTGCGCTGCGTGTGCGGTGGCCGCCTGGCTTCCTACGCGAGAGCGTGACACGCGGTGGCGAAGAGCGTCCCCGGGCGGCAGATTGCCGACTTCCGCGGGACTGGATCGACCGTAACCCGAACACGATCGGTCGGCAAGCCCTGCGCCCGCGTGGCGGGCAACCGTCCGGCACCCGAGCGGGTCCCGGGGGCCGTAACCGCCCCCACGCTGGTCGGGAGGCCGCGCTACCGTCCGGCACCCGAAGGAGTCCCGGCAAGGCACCGGTCCACCTGTTCTCTGAATCGTGTCAGGGAGCACATCAACCGGGGGGTTGACATGGACACCACATTCGACACTGTACGCGCCGAGGCACTGTTCGCCTCCGTCCTGCAGGTCTCGCAGGAGCCCACGCCGCTGCAGGTGCGCGGCGCGGTCACCAGCACGCTGCGCCGCTACGGCGTCAACGGCTGCGTCGGCCGGGTCGCCGGCGAGTTCGGCGAGCACCCCGAGACCGCCGCCCGCCGCATGTCCTGGGCGCTGCAGATGGTCCGCGAGGCCTACGAGGACCTGGCCGCCCACGATTTCGCGTACGCCGGCTGAGCGCCCGCCCCGGCCACAGCTTGATCGTTTTGGGACCGTCCCGACGTTTCCTTGTTGAACAGCTGCGGTATGAGTTGTTTCGTGGACCTTCGCCTCACCGTCGACCTACCGCGCGACCTCGATCGCATGAACACGCTCCGGCATGTTCTGGACGGGGCCCTGAGCGGGCTCGGCGTGACCGAACAGACCCGGACAGACATCGGCCTCATCGTCAACGAGACGTGGGCGAACGTGATCGCTCATGTGCGAGTCGGTGTTGCCTTTCAGGTCCGCGCGACGGTCGACGAAATCCAGTGTGTGATCGAAGTCACCAACCCCGGAGAGTCCGCGTCCGAGACTCTCAACGCCCTGACCGCCTCCGGTCATTCCCTCAAGGTCGTCCGTAGCCTCGCCGACGCCGTCGACGTGGACCGTGACGGCCTGCTCGTGAAGGTCACGAAGCTGCTATGACCCAGTTCGCCGCCCAGGCCACCCCCGCCCCGGACGGTACGGTCACCGTGACCGCCTCGGGTGAGCTCGACATGACCAGCGCCCCCGAGCTGATCAACGTGCTCCGAGAAGCCATCCACCGCCACGGCCCGTCGCGGGTCGACCTGGACCTGACCGGCGTGACCTTCATGGACTCGACCGGCCTGCAGGTGCTCGTGGCCGCAAACACCGACGTCGGCGGCGGCCTGCGCATCACCGGCACGAGCCCGGCGGTGCACCGGCTGCTGCAGATGACCGGCGTACTTGAGGAATTCGGCCTGTCCGCCGAGCGTTCCCCCTAGAGGAACCGAACCATTTCGCAACCGAACAGTTCCCGCCCCGGCACCCGGACAGGAGTTAGCTGGACCACAGCAGGGAGAGAGAGTTCGGCAGGAGGTTGTGATGGAGTCCACGTTCGAAGCGGTCCGCGCCGAAGCGCTCTTCGCCTCCACGCTGCAGATGTCCCAGTTCCCGGCGGACCGGGACGTGCGCGCGGCGGTCACCAGCACCCTGCGGCACATCGGCGTTCAGGGCTGTGCGGCCAATGTCGCGACCGAGTTCGGCGACCATCCGGAGTGCGCGACCTACCGCATGGGATGGGCGCTGCGAATGATCCGGCACGCATACGCCCACTCGTGCACGCCCGAGGTCTTCGCCCGCCCCAAGGCGGCCCTGGCGTAAAGCCCGAACCAGCGCTCAGCGCGCAACGCGGGACAACCACGCAAAGGCCCCAGACAAGCCGGCGAAAGTGCCGGGATCTGTGAAAGTCTCACAAAACTGCAAAGCCCCCGCCGAGGGTTCTCGGACGGGGGCTTGCTACTCCTTCGGCCGTGAAGCGGGTCTCGGCCTACGACTTGGGGTGTGTGTCAGACCGCGCGGATGTTGTCGGCCTGCGGCCCCTTCTGGCCCTGCGTGATCTCAAACTCGACCTTCTGACCCTCGGTCAGCTCGCGGTAGCCGGTGGCCTGGATCGCCGAGTAGTGCGCGAACACATCGGGACCACCGTTGTCCTGCGAGATGAAGCCGTAGCCCTTCTCCGAGTTGAACCACTTCACCGTGCCTGATGCCACGTGTAACTCCTTAGCGACGGCACCCCGATCCGCACCTCACGGATCAATGTTGAAACAGGCGCGCGCCACGGTGGAGACGGTAGCTTGCGCGCTGCAAAAACGCAGCCCCGGTATCGGCATGCGGACCCGATCGATTACCAAACTGAAATGCACACTCGGGCATTGTGGATACTCAGCGTATTGGCTCAATCAACAATCAGTGATACAGCGACAGGCTTCGACGCCCAGGCCTCGCGTTCGGCGTGGGCATCTAGTACAGTCGGGTCAGCTCGCCTCAGCCGAACGGACAGTTCGGCCGTGGGGTGCCGTCCAGCAGCGGCGGTGTGCCCCGGCGAGCGATGCAGGTCTTGCACCGGCGCTCAAGAAACGGGCGCCGAGTAGCGATTCCGACCGGCGTGGCGGCGCATGCCTTCCTTCCTTCCCGGGCGCAGCACGAGTCTGCGCGCAGGCTGCCGACCACCGAACCCGCCGGTCAAGCACCAGAAGGGCCATTTTCCCATGACCATCTCTGTCGACCGTGCCATCGACCGCGCCCTCGCCGACGCCGCGCCCAGCACCCAGGCCGCGAGCGAGAGCACCAGCACCAGCACCCGCGCCACCGACGCGCAGGCCCGCGCGCTGCTGTCGCTCATGGCCGACCTCCAGGCCGGCCCCGACCGCGAGCGCGTCCGCGCCCGGCTCATCGAGCTGTACATCCCGCTCGCCGAGTACCTGGCCCGCCGCTTCCGCAACCGCGGCGAGCAGTTCGACGACCTCGTCCAGGTCGCCAACCTCGGCCTGATCAAGTCCGTCGACGGCTACGACCCGTCCCGCGGGGCGGCGTTCACCAGCTACGCGATCCCGATGATCGTCGGGGAGCTCAAGCGGCACTTCCGCGACAAGGGCTGGGACGTCCGCGTCCCCCGCCGCCTGCAGGAGCTGCGCCTGGAGATCAGCAAGGTCTCCGGCGACCTGGCCCAGGACCTCGGCCGCTCCCCGACCGTCGCCGACCTCGCCAAGCGCCTCGACGTCAGCGAGGAAGAGGTCATCGAGGGCCTCGACTGCGGGCAGGCGTACCGCGCCCTGTCCCTCGACGCCCCAGCCGGCGAGGGCAGCGACCCGGGCGCGGCCGGCCTCGGCGATCTGCTCGGCGGCGAAGACCCGGACATGCAGAACGTGGAGAACCGCGAGGCCCTGCGCCCGCTGCTGGCCCGGCTGCCGGAGCGCGAGCAGAAGATCATCGCGATGCGGTTCCACGGCAACCTGACCCAGTCCCAGATCGCGGCCGAGCTGGGCATCTCCCAGATGCACGTGTCGCGGCTGCTGGCCGGCGCGCTGCGGACCCTGCGCACCGAGCTCAGCGCCGTGGCCGAGTAACAAGGCCCGGAAACCCCACAGCCAACTCAGCGTGGGGGATGGAGCGGGCGCCCGTCGGGGGGAAATCGACGGGCGCCCGCTGAAAAACGTGCACTAAGAGGCGCCGACGATCGCCTGATGGTTCTGCACGAACTCCGGCACCGTGCGCGCGCACACCGCCGCGAGCAGGTCGAGCGTCGTCTGGTCGAGCGCCTCGGCCCCCGGGTTCTCCGTGGACTGGTGGAACCCGCCGTTGTTGGTCTTGAGCGTCAGCAGCCGGTCGCCGTCGATCCCGCGCATCGCGAAGATCCAGTCGTCGACGCCGAACGGCCCCGTGTCGATCGTCATCGCGCGGCCCACGACGTCGAGCACCTTGTTGAGCTTGGGCGGGTTGCCGATGACTTCCTTGCTCGCGATCTTCTTCAGCAGCGCCTTGATGAACTGCTGCTGGTGGCGCTGCCGGTCGTAGTCGCTGTTGGGCAGCGTCTCGCGCTGGCGCACGAAGTCCAGCGCCTGCCAGGCCTCGAGATGCTGGTACCCGACCTCGTACACCACCGGCGTCACCCCCTTGATCGGGATCAGCTGGGTGCCGCCGTTGGGCGCGTCGCGCTGCTCGAACGGCGTCTTGGTGTTGCCCTGCGCGTCGTGGCCGATGTGCACCGAGGTCGTGCGCTGGTCGACGTACATGTCGACCCCGTCGAGCACCTTGACGACCTCCTGGAAACCGACGAAGTCGACGATCGCGGCCGCGTCGAAGGTGACGCCCCAGTTCTGCTTGATGGTCGCGGCGAGCAGCGTGGTGCCGTGCTTGCGCTGGTCCTTGCCGGTCAGCCCGAAGCCGCCCTCGGCGAAGGCGCCGTTGATCTTGTCCTTGCCGCCCCGGTAGACCCGCTTGCCGTTGTCGTACTTCGGGATCGACACCCACGTGTCCCGCGGGATCGAGATCAGGAAGGCCATGTCGTGCGACGCCGGGATGTGCAGAATCAGGATCGAGTCGGATCGGATCGCGTCGTTCGGGTTCTGGTTCGGCCGCGGGTCGATGCCGATGAGCAGGATGTTCTTCGACCCGCTGATCGACGCGTGCCGTCCCTGCTGCGCCTCCTGCGGCAGCAGGTCCTCCTTGTGCACACTGCGGGTCGCGAACCCGAGCACCGCGTCCTTCACCACGAACGCGCCGCCCGCGACGATCATCATGAGCGCGCCGGCGATGACCAGCGCACGAGCCCACGCCGGATCCCGCCGGCCACGTCTTTTCCGGGTCTTGCCCTGAACCAAGGCCGGGCCCTCCATCACCATCAGTCACTGAGATGACGCCGGAACCGACCGTACCCGGGCGACGCGATATCGTCACCTCCCGGCGGCCGACGCGAACCGCCGGCCCGGGCCAGTGACGGAGAGTGCATGTGGTGACGGTGATGCGGCCCGAAACCGAGCCGTCCGAGGCCCGGACCAGCCCGAAAACGGCCGGGCTCGCGCTCGTGCTCGCCTGGGCCGTGCCGCTGGCCGCCCACCCGCTGCGCCTCGACGCCCTGCTGCCGCTGGTCGTGCTCGCCGGCACGATGGCCGTCCAGCGCGGCGCCACCGGGCTCATCGACCGGTTCGTGCTCGCCTGCGCCCAGCTCTTCGGGGCCGCCTGCGTCTTCGGCCTCGGCCTCACCCTCTGGCCCGGGCACCTGCACCCCACGCTGGTCGCGGGCGTCGCGCTCACCGTCCTCGTGGTCATCGCGGCCGCCACGGGCCGTCTCCAGAAACCCGGCCGGGCCAAGATCGACCGGCTGCTCGCCGTGGCCGTGGCCGGCGTCAGCGCGGTGTCGCTGATCCCGTACGCCGCGCGCGACCTCGGCGGCCGCCTGGGCCTGCCGCTCGCGGGCGAGGACATCGCCCGGCACTACCTGCTCTACGACGTCATCGGGCGCACCGGCGGGTACCTCTTCCTGCGCCCCGAGGCGCTGCGCCCCTTCGTGCCCGACGACGAGCTCACCGGCATCGCGAACTACCCGCAGGGCCTGCACTTCGCCTACGCGGTGCTGTACCGGTTCATCTCCTCGACCACGGGCCGCACCTCGGCCGCGGCGAGCGCCGACGTCATGGTGTGGCTGCTGGTCGGCACGTTCCTGCTGCTCGCGCTGGCCGTGCTCTGGGCCGTGCGCCGCCTGGCCGGCCCCGCCACCACGACCGCCCGGCTGCTGCCGGTGCTGCTCATCGCGGCCGCCTGGCTGGTGCTGGGCGACCCGGTGACCGTGCTCTCCCGCGGGTACCCGAACGAGCTGGCCGGCCTGGCCTGCGCCGCGGTGCTCACCGCGATCGTGGTCCGGCCCCTGCACCGCCTCGGCGAGCAGACCGTGACCGTGGCCCTGTTGCTGGTCGGCATCTCGTTCAGCTATCCGCTGTTCCTGCCCTTCGCCGGCCTGGCCGCGCTGTGGTGGATCAAGCGCGCGCGGCTGTGGCGGTTCTGGTGGGGCTGGCTCGCCGCGGCGCTTGTCGCGCTCGTGAGCGCGATCGGCCCGCTGACCGCCATGGCCGCCTCCAGCGGCGCCCAGCTGCTGCTCAACGGCACGGCCCGGGTCGTGGACCGACCGGCCACGGCGGCGCTGGTCGGGCTGGCGGTCTTCGCGGTGCTCCTGCGCCGCGGCCTGCGCTCGCCGAGCAACCGGGCCGCGCTCTTCACCGTTGCCGTGGCGTTCACGCTCGCCGCCGGGCTCGGGTTGTACCAGACCGCGACGATCGGCCGCCCGGTGTACTACTTCGACAAGCTCCTGCACCTGCTGATCGTCGTCAGCCTGTGCGCGCTGGGCGGGCTGGTGCGCTTCGCCCCCGCGCTCGGCATGGCCGCGCGGGTGGCCGTGGCCCTGCCCGTGGTCGCCGCGCTGGCGTTCGCCGGCGGCGAGTGGCACGCCACGCCCGTCGCGCCCGGGGTGAAGCTCGCGCTCGGCAAGGATCGCGGCTCCCCCGAGGCCGCCCGCGACGCCCTGCTCATGGCCCGCATGTACCCCGACGGGGGCGGCGCGGTGAACATCGACCTGATGGGCAGCCCGTGGCGCAACTGGTCGGCGACGCTGGGCGCGGCGGCGCTGCAGCACCAGTACCGCTACTTCCCGGCCTGGTCCGGGCTGCTGTACCCGGGGTCCGCCGGAAAGGCGGCGACGATGGACGACCTGGACCGGCTGGTGCGCGAGAGCCCGGTGCCCGTCCGCTTCTTCGTGCACGACCCGGACGCGAGCCTGCTCGTTGTCGATGGAGAGCGCCCGTACCGGCCGAACGTCAAATCCGGGCAGCCGCTCCCGGTGGCGTTCGGCGACCCGGCGGCGCCGACGAACATCGCGGCGGCCCGGGCGCTGGCTGCGAAATATCCGACGAAAGTGCAGGTCGTGTACGCTACGCCAGCGAACCCATAGGACTCCGTGTGGTGGCGCAGCACCGCAACCGAGACGGATTGGTCATCGTGCAAAGACCCGAGGTCAGCGTCGTCATCCCCACGCGCAACCGGCCCGAGCTGGTGGTGCGTGCCGTTCGAAGTGCGCTGGCCCAGACCCTGGCCGACGTCGAGATCGTGGTCGTGATCGACGGCCCCGACCCGGCGACCGTGGCGGCGCTCACCGCGATCGGCGACGAGCGCGTCCGGCCGGTCGAGCTGCCCGAGTCGGGCGGTGCGCCGAACGCCCGCAACCGCGGCGTGGACAACGCCCGCGCGGACTGGGTGGCGTTCCTCGACGACGACGACGAGTGGCTGCCGGAGAAGCTCGAGACGCAGCTGAAACGGGCGCGGGCCTCGGCCGTGGCCCAGCCGATCGTGGGCAGCCGGCTCTACATGCGCACGCCCCGGGCCGAGCTGATCATGCCGCGCCGGGTGCCGGCGCCGGGCGAGCCGATCAGCGAGTACCTCGCGGTGCGCCACGGCCTGTTCCACGGCGACGGCTTCATCCAGACCTCGACGATCCTGGCCCCGACCGCGCTGCTGCGGAAGGTGCCGTTCACCGACGGCCTGCGGCGGCTGCAGGAGCTGGACTGGACGCTGCGCAGCCTCCAGGAGGACGGCGTCGACCTGATCTACGCCGAGGAGCCGCTCGTCATCTGGTACGCCGACGAGAACCGCCCCCGCATCAGCTTCGACGCGCCGTGGAAGCAGTCGCTGGAGTGGCTGCAACAGACCCGGCCCCGGGTGACGCCGCGCGCGTACGCGGCCCTGGCGATGAGCGTCGTGGGCTCGATGGCGGCCGCGAGCCGCAGCCCGCGGGTCTTCTTCGACCTTCTGCGTGAGGCGCGCACGCACGGCAAGCCGAGCTTCACTGACTACATCACCTTCCTGCAGGTCTGGCTGGTGCCGGCCGGGCCGCGCCGGGTGGTGCGCGACTTCTTCCTGAGCCGCCGCCGGACAAGGACAAACGTCGGATGATCACCGCCCGGGGGCGCAGTGCCTTCGTCGTCGTCGCAGTCGTCCTCGCGCTCCTCGCGGGCGTGCTGGAGTACACCCGGACGGACTCCATCGGCCAGTCGGCGGCGGCGTTCGCGGCGGGCCTGATCGCGCTGGCCGTGGCCGGGCTCGCCCTGAGCCTGCCTGGGATCACCGTGCCCGGCCTGACGCTCGGCGGGCTGTTCGTGGTCGCCGGCATCCTCACCTGGACGGCGACGAAGCGTCCCGGCATCATCTGGGCGGTCCTCGCCGTCGAGGTGGTCGTGTTCGCGGTGTGGGCGTGGCCGTGGCTGCGCTCCCTGCGCTCCCTGCCGCGGCTCGGCACCGCGTGGCTCGGCCTGGCGTACTGGTTCCTCGGCATCGCCGGCGCGGTGCTCGTCGCGCACTGGAAGGTGGCCGGGCAGCGGGTCGCCTACGCGGGCGTGTTCACCCTGGCCGTCCTCGCGCTGATCGCGCTGAACAGCACCGCCGGGCGCCGCGGCCGCGACCTGTCCGTCGGCATGGCGAGCGGCATCCTGCTCGGCGTCGCGGCCCTGCTGCTCGCCGGCTCCGGCAGCCTCTTCGACGCGGTCCGCGCCATCCCCGACAACGCCTCGGCGCGGATGATGACCGACCGCTTCTGGGGCGGGCCGGGCCTGTTCTACCACCCGAACTCGCTGGCCGGGCTCATGGCCGTGGCCGGCATCCGGATCGGCTTCGACCGCGCGATGGCGTGGTGGCAGCGGCTCGGCGTGGCCGCGCTGGCCGCGCTCGTGCTGTCGATCTGCGAGTCCCGCACCGGCTTCGTCTTCGCCACCGCGGCCGCGATCGTGCACCTCGGCCTCGTGCTGTGGAAGCGCAACGAGGACGTGGACCGGCGGTGGCCCTCGGTCGCCACCCCGTTCGTGGTGCTCGCGATCGTGATGACCCTCGGCGGCGGGTACGGGTGGGTGCTCAAGGACCGCTTCGCCGACAACCCGAACGACGTGACAAGTGGGCGTACCGACACCTGGCGCCAGGTCTGGGTGGACTGGAAGGACGCCGGGTGGGCCGAGAAGGCCTTCGGCGACGCCAAGACCTCCCGGGCCGTGGTCGAGCGCCTCGACGACGGCAACCCGGTCGAGGGCCCGCGCCGCCAGCTCAACACCGACAACGCCGCGGTGGGCGCCTTCCGCCGCGGCGGCATCCTGGGCGCGGCCGCCTTCCTGCTCG
This sequence comes from Dactylosporangium sp. NPDC049140, assembly GCF_040648435.1. Lineage (NCBI taxonomy): Bacteria > Bacillati > Actinomycetota > Actinomycetes > Micromonosporales > Micromonosporaceae > Dactylosporangium > Dactylosporangium sp. NPDC049140. The sequence continues at coordinate 68,762 of NZ_JBEZDS010000001.1, forward strand.
GCCTCGTCCTGCTGCTCTGGCACGCGGTGCGCCGCCGGCCGGACGGCACCTTGCCCGCCGCCTGGTTCACCATCGGCGCCCTCGCGGTGGTCCCGACCATCGCGACCGAGGACTGGCTCATCGGCGGCACGAACGGCGCGATCTGGCTGATCCTGGCCGCGGGCGAGGCGCGCACCCTCCTGCACCGCGACGAGCCCGCCGAGCAGCCGCGCCAGCCCGAGCCGGCCGTACCCTAGGCGGGCGGCCCGAGGACGATCGGCCTTTGCATCAGCGCGGACGAATGGCGTACATCACCGAGCCCAGCGCCGGCGACGTGCGACGTGAGGCGCCCGACCGCGCCGGCGCAGACCTTGCGGGGGTGTGGGTGGAGCGAAGCTCCCCCACCGCGACCGAAGGGCGCTATGAGACAGGACGAATGGCGTACGTCACCGAGCCCTGCGTCTGCGGGTGCCACTCCTGCGGGATGTAGAACCAGCAGCCGATCGGCGGGTCCACGCAGACCACCGCGTCGACCGAGGCGATCGGCGGCGCCGGGATGTCGGGCTGCAGCGACTGCAGCGACACCAGGTCGTCGCCCTTGAGCAGGATCCACCAGGGGTACTCCCAGCTGTTGTACCCCTCGATGATCCCGACCCGCTTGGCGCCGGACGCATTCACCGCGTCGGCGGCCCAGCGGTAGTCCGATCCCCACTCGGGCCGGCGGATGAAGCGCTGGTCCATCGTTGAGGTGGTGAACACGGAGCCGGATCCGACCAGCCGGCGCGGCCACCCGCCGGCGACGGCCGCGGTCCCGGCCAGGGCGCCGATCGCGAGCACCGCGGCGGTTGCGCGGACGACCCAGCGGCGGCGGTACACCAGCAGCGGCTCGACCCAGAGCGCGGCCAGCGGCGTGCCCAGCAGGACCAGGAAGACGATGAGGCGGTTGCCCCAGGGCTGCCACTTGACCATGACGACGTACGCGAGGACGGCCACCCAGAACAGGGCCGCATAGACGCGGGCCGGGCTGCGGCGCCAGGCCAGCACGACGGCGCCGGCCAGGATCAGGGCGCCCTGCACCGGGAAGGAGACGCGGTCCTCGTCCGGCAGCCAGGACTTGTACGGGTAGGTGGCGCCCCAGTACGTGATGTCGCGCGCGTCCGGGTCGACGCCGACCGCGTGGGCCAGGGACCGGATCGCGCCCGCGCCGACCGGGCCGGCCGGGGTCTGCAGCGCGGTCTCGCCGATGCGCAGCGCGTTGATCAGCACCGAGGCGGGGTCGTGGCGCTGCATCGAGATCGAGTCGCGCAGGTGGTCGGGGCCGAGGGGGTTGCTGTACGTGGTCTCGACGCGCCAGAGGTACGGGCCGGCGATGAGGGCCATCGACGCCACCACGATGCCGGTGCCGGCGACGGCCCGGACCCACTCGCGCCGCCGGAGCAGGGTGGCGAACCACCACACCAGCAGGGGGCCTGCCGCCAGCAGGCCGGTCGCCTTGGTCAGCAGGGTCAGGCCCGCGGCCGCGCCGAGCAGGGCGATCGCGGGCCAGGGCGTGCGGCGCTCGCGCTCGTCGAGCACGAGGGTCGCGACCGCGCCGACCCACAGGGCCACGACCAGGTCGGTCTGGGTGCTGGTGGCCTCCAGCGCGACGATCGGGGTGGTACCGAAGATCAGGGCGGCCACGAGCTGGGCCCGCCGGGCGCCGCCGAGCTGGGCGGTGATCCGCGACGCGATCAGCGCGCCGAAGACGCCCGCCGCGAGCTGCACGAGGTTGTACAGCGAGTCGCCGCCGGTCAGCAGCCGCAGGTGCAGCAGGATGTACTCCGCGCCCGGGGCCATGGCCAGCTGGCGGTCGATGACGGTCGGGTAGAACCCGACGCCGCCCTGCGCCGCCCAGTGCTCGACCTTGGGCAGGTGGTAGGTCTGCGAGTCGAAGTTGTTCGGCGGGGCCACCAGCGCGATGACGAGGTCGGCGAGGAACAGCCCGCCGAGCACGAGAGCGATGACGCGCTCGAGGCGGTCCGCGCTCGCCCAGAACTCGCGAAAGGCCCCCCAGAGCCCAAAAATGCGCTTATGTCCGAAAAATCCGACCAGCACTGCGGCGAGCGCCCACAGGACGATCACCGTGGGCCGGTTCAGCAGATGGACCGCCGACAGGAGCTCCACCAGGAGCACCGCCGCGGTGCCGAAGACCACACCGGCGCGAATCAGCAGGAGCCGGGTCGGCGCAACAAGCACCGCGGCAGGTTACCGAACTTTCCTGAGTGTTCTACAAACGCTCGACGACACGGCCCCGGCAGCGGTTGCGGGTCCGGACCGGACTGCCCCTGTTAGATGGAGGCCAGGCGGGGCAGGATCTTCTCGGCCAGGCCGTTGGCGAACTCGAGCGGGTTGCGGTCGGGCATGGTCATGACCTCGGTGATGCCCAGCGCCGCGAAGGACTCGACCTCGGCCAGCCAGGCGTCCGGGTCGACCAGGGCCGGCCGGGTCACCAGCGCCGTCTTCACGATGGTGTCGTAGTCGCGGCCCTCGGCGGCGCAGTGCTCGCGCAGCACGTCGAGCTTGTGGGCCAGATCCTCCTTCGAGGTGCCGAAGAGGTTGCAGGCGTCGGCGTACTTGGCCACGAGGCGCAGCGTCTTCTTCTCGCCGCCGCCGCCGATCATGATCATCGGGTGCGGGGTGCTTATCGCGGCCGGGGAGTTGAGGACCTCGGTGAGCTGGTAGTGGGCGCCGTTGAACTCGCCGCCCTTGCCGCTCCACATCTGCAGGCAGATCTGCAGCGTCTCCTCCAGGCGTTCGAACCGCTCCGCGACGGGTACGACCGGCACGCCCAGGCCCCGCTGCTCGCGCTCGTACCAGGAGGCGCCGATGCCGAGCCGCGCGCGGCCGCCCGAGAGCACGTCCAGGGTGGTGACGATCTTCGCGAGGAGACCCGGGTGGCGGTACATCACGCCGGTCACCAGCAGCCCGAGCGTCATCTTCTGCGTCAGGGCGGCGACGTAGCCCAGCGTCGTGTACCCCTCGAGCATCGGCTCCTCGGCCGGCGCGTACTGATCCATCTGGAAGTAGTGGTCCATGACCGTGAATGAGGCGACCCCCGCCTGCTCGGCGACGAGCGCGGTCTCGCGCAGCGTGGGCGCGATGGCCGCGGGCTCGGCGGGGTTGGAGAAGTTCCAGTAGTGCAGACCCAGCTTCATAAGCCCATTCTTACCGCGATCCCCCGCAACCGCGCGTGAACTCCGTCGTATGCCTCGGCGCCGCGCAGGTACCGCTTGGCCACCTTCGCGACCATGGTGTAGTTGGTGTCGCACACGTTGCCGACCGGGGCCTCGCCGGCCTGGCTGACTAGCTGCAGCGCGTCGAGCTCGTCGAGCCCGGTGAGGCCGCCGACCCAGGTCACCAGGTCGTGCTGGCTGATGCGGTAGGCGTCCTCGAGTGGCCGCGCCGAGCCGGTGCTCATGAGGAACTCGTCGGACTCGAGGCGGGGCCAGGGCGTCGGTACCCCCTTGAGCAGCTCCACCACCAGCGTCGTGCGCATCGCGCACTCGACCGCGACCCCGCTCACCTCGCCGTGGCCCTGCCGCGCGTGCCCGTCCCCGAGCGCGAACAGCGCACCATCCACGTTGACTCCGAAGTAGACGGTCACGCCGGCGCGCAGCTCGGGCGTGTCCATGTTGCCGCCGTGCGCGTCCGGGGTGATCGTCATGCGCGCCTCGAAGGCGGCTGGGGCCACGCCCACCGTGCCGTGCATCGGGTCCATCGGGAGGTCGACGACGAAGTCGCTGTTGCGGGCGCTGAAGCGGACGATGTTTTTCGAAAGCTCGTAGACCCAGACGCGCTCTTCCAGAGGCGGCTGCAGCGTCGCCGTGTGCGAGGTCGACGTGAGCGCGCCGAAGTGCGGGAACGTGCTCGACACGGCCCAGTCGCGGGCCGGCTCGAGGCTCACGAAGTGCAGCGCCAGCGTGTCGCCCGGCTCGGCCCCCTCGACGAAGAACGGACCGCTCACGGGGTTGAGGAACGGGAACTCGACCACGCTGGTGGGCAGCGTGTCGATGCCGGTGACACGGCCGCCGAAGCAGTCCTCGGTGTACACCCGCAGCACGTCTCCGGGCCTTACCCGGCGCACCGGGGACCTTCCGCCGAAGGTGTACGCGAGCTCGTCCGCCTTCGGTTCGTACTCGTGCAGCTCAGTCATTCGTCTGTCCCGACAGTCGGGGCCGGCGCCCGGTCGCGTAGAGCACCGCGAGGATGACCACGCCGATGCCCAGCCAGGTGAAGCCGAGCATCTGGGCCGCGACCTTGGCATTGATCACGACGTACAGCAGGATGAGGAACCCGATCAGCGGGAACACCAGGTGCCGCAGCCAGTCGCGGCTGCCCCCGCGCACCACATGGTGCCAGAACACCGACACGTGCAGCGCCAGGAACGCGGTCATCGCGCCGAAGTTGACGAGCGTCGACAGCAGCGTGATCCCGTCGTCGCGGGACCACATGTACAGCCCCAGCCCGAGCGAGACCACCGCGACGACGAATGTCGCGTTGACCGGCACCCGGTGCTTCGCGGAGATCCGCGCGAGGAAGGACGGCAGCTGCCGGTCGCGGGCCATCGCGTACAGCAGCCGCGAGGTGGCCACCTGCGCGACCAGCGCGTTGGCGAACCCCCAGGCGACCGCGGTCGCGACGGCGGTGAGCGTGGCCAGCCAGGCCCCGCCGCCGACGCGGGCCGCGTCGTAGAACGCGGTGCCGCCCGGGTCGCCCTCGTCGAGCAGCTTCTGCGGGTCGGGCACGAGCAGCGCCGCGACCCAGGTCTGCACGATGAACAGCACCCCGGCCAGCGCGAGCGCGGCGACCATCGACCGGCCGATCTGGCGCGCCTCCCCGCGGTGCTCCTCGGCGAGCATCGAGATGCCGTCGAAGCCGAGGAAGGACAGCACCGCGATCGACACGGCGCCGAACACGAGCGGCCAGGAGAAGGTCCCGGAGTTGTACCAGGGCGACCAGTCGAAGCCGCGCCCCTTCCCCTGCGCCAGCGCGACGATCCCGATCACGATGAAGATCGCGAGCACGATGAGCTCACCGAGCAGCATGTACCGGTTCACCAGCGCCGTGAGCTGGATGCCGAGCAGGTTCACGACGGTGTTGAGCAGGACGAACGCCACGAGCCAGGCCCACACGGGCACCGCGGTGACGACCGAGTTCATGGCGACGCTCGCGACCAGGTACAGCAGGCTCGGCACCAGCACGTAGTCGAGCAGGATCACCCAGCCCGCGAGGAACCCGACCGGCGCCGCGATGCCGCGCCCCGCGTAGGTGTACACGGAGCCGGCCATCGGGAAGGCCTTGACCATCTGCGCGTAGGACAGCGCGGTGAACACCATGGCCACCATGCCGATCGCGTAGGCGAGGGCGACCATCCCGCCGGAGCCCTGGAACACGCCGCCGAAGATCCCGAAGGGCGCGATGGGCACCATGAAGATGAGGCCGTACACCAGCAGATCAGTGAAGCCGAGGGAGCGCTGCAGCTCCTGCGTGTATCCGAAACGCTCGATATCGGGAGCCTCCGCCATGCCAGCAAACGGTAGACCTAATACTTGAATCTGGAAAGATCTCGCCCTCAGAAGGCGTCGATGACGTCGAAGTCCAGGCCGTCGGCCCGCGCCAGGTACACCGGCGGGTTCACATGTCTGTCCTTCACGGCCAGGGTGCCACGGCCGCCGGTGATGGTCGTGCCGTCGGCGGTGGCGTCCATGGCCGCCGGGTGCAGGCTGCCCGCCCGCGCGGCCAGGCCCGCCAGCAGGCGCACGCCGTCGTAACAGGCCTCCGCGTGGCCGTTCAGGACCGGGGCCTGCCAGCCGTAACGGTGCGTGTACCGCTCCACGAACGCCAGCCCCGCGTCCGTGGCCACGTTGCCGAAGTAGCCCATCGTCGCGTACAGCTCCCCGGTCGCGTCGCCGCCCGTGGCCAGCAGGCCGTTCTCCTCCAGCGCCGCGCACAGGCGCGGGGCCCGCAGGGCGGACTCGGCGAACGCGCGGTTGAACGCGGCCAGGTCGCTGCCGACCAGGGTCAGCAGCACGGCGTCGGCGCGGCGGCGGGCGATCAGGTCCAGCAGCGGGGCCGGGTCGAGCCCGCCCAGGGGCACGTAACGGGCGGCCACCACCTGGGCGCTCGCCGCGCGCAGGTACGCGACCGCGGCGTCGTGCAGCATCCGCGGCCACACGTAGTCGTTGCCGACCAGGGCCCAGCGGCGGGCGCGGCGGTGCCGGACCAGCCAGTCCATCGCCGGGCGCAGCTGGCGGGCCGGGGTCTCGCCGAGCAGGTACACGCCCGGCGCTCGCTCGCCGCCCTCGTACGGGGGCGTAAAGACGTACGGGACCCGGCCGCGCAGGGCCGCGACGGCGGCCACGCGCACGTCGCTCGCGTGGGTGCCGACGACCGCCGCGATCGCGCCCGAGCGGGCCAGGTCGGCCAGGTCCCCGGCGACGGCGGACGGGGCTCGACCGGCATCGAGGAGTACCAACTCGATCGGACGGCCCAGAAGACCGCCGGCGGCGTTGAGCTCGGCGACGGCCAGGCGGGCGCAGTTGAGCACCGCCGGGGCCATCATGCCCAGCGGGCCCGACGTCGGCACGGCCAGCGCCACGCGCACCGGACCGCCCGGCTCGGGTGCGAGCAGCCGCGCCTCGAGCGGGTCGGAGAGCACCCGGACCTCTTCCACGCGCCGAGTATCTTTCCTAGGGCGGGCGGGTGGAAGGGGCGACTCTGGTGGATGCGGTCGGGCTGCGGTCCCACCTCGGATACGTGCTGAGCGAGGCCGAGCGCGCGGTCAACCGCGGCCTCGCGGCGGCGCTGCTGGAGGAGGGCGTCTCCGTCGAGCAGTGGCGCATCCTGCAGGCGCTCTCCGACGGGCGCGGGCACTCGATGGGCGACCTCGCCGAGGCCGCGCTCATGCCCCACCCGACGCTGACCAAGGCCGTCGACCGGCTCGTGGACGGCGCGCTGGTCTACCGCCGGCAGGACGCGAACGACCGCCGGCGGGTCGCGGTGTACCTCTCCGAGGCCGGCACCACGCTGCTCGGCCGCCTGGACGACACGGCCACGGCCCACCACCGCGCGGTCGAGGCCGCGTTCGGCAGTGCCCGCGCCGAGCGCCTCATGCGCGAGCTGACCCAGCTGATCGAGACGGTCCGATGAGGCTCACGGCGCTCGCCGCGAGCTCCGCGGTCGCTGCGCCGTGCCCTCATGCCCGGGAGGAGCCCTCGTGCCCAAGCGAAGGGGTGCGGGGCGCAGGGTACACCTTCGTCCCGGCCTCGTCGATGTAGCTCCTCGTGCCACTGTGGGGGCGGCTCCCGAAGTTTTCGGCGAAAGCTGAAACGGGGGCCGCCCCTTCGCCCGTCTAGCCCTCGCGACGATTGGAGCAGTGACTGGTGAACCGCGACGACGAGGCGGCGTACCGGGAGTTCGTCTCCGTGCAGATGGATCAGCTGCGCGGGCTGGCGTACCTCACGTGCGGTGACTGGCAGCTCGCCGAGGACGCCGTGTGCACGTCCCTGGCGAAGCTGTACGCCCGCTGGCGCAAGGTCGAGCGGCCGGAGAGCTACGCCCGCACGATGGTGGTGCGGGCGGCGGTCGACGAGGTCCGGCGCCCCTGGTGGCGCCGCGAGCAGGCGGTGGGCGACGCGATGCCGGAGCCGGTCGTGCGTGACGGCACGCCGGACGTCATCGACCGGGTCACGGTCCTCGGGGCGCTGCGCACCCTCCCGGTGCAGCAGCGCGCGGTGCTGGTGCTGCGCTACCTCGAAGGCCGGACCGTCCAGGAGACCGCGGAGGCGCTGCGGTGCCCCGAGGGGACCGTCAAGACCAACACGGCGCGCGGCCTGGCCAAGCTGCGCGAAGGGCTCGACGTCGCCGAACCCCAAGGCAGCATCGCGGGACCCGGACAAATCGAGAGGGCGTCATGACCCAGAGCAACATGCAGGACCTGTTGGCGCAGGCGCGCACCGACGCCTTGGCCGAGGCGCCGCCCATGCGCCGCGACGTCGACGACTTCGTGACCGCGGGCCAGCGGCGCCGCTCCCGGCACCGCCTGCTGCAGGGCGGCGGGGCGGCCGTGGCCACCGCCGCGGCCGTGTTCGCCGCGCTCACGGTGCCCGCCCTCTCCTCCGCGCCCGCCGCGCCCCCCGCGACCCCGGCTCCCGTCGCCGCGGCCGGAGCGGGGGCCGTCGCGTACCCGGATGCCCAGTGGACGTACGGCTTCAAGGGCTTCACGGCCGGCGAGTTCACGGTCACCGCGCCGGAGCACATCACGCCGGGCTACCAGGAGCTGTACGTGCGGCGCGGCAACGAGGTCTCCAATCTCTACGGCGACAACAACAGCGTGGTCGCTTCCTCGCCGCTGTACAGCGCCAACATCACGGTGTACCGCCCCGGCGTCTTCCAGCCCACGAAGTTCGCCAACGCCGCGCCGGTGAAGGTCAACGGGCGCCCCGGGCTCTTCGCGGCAAGCGTCATGTACATCGACTCGACCGACCTCGCGCCGGGCGTGGCGCTCGCGTGGCAGTACGCCGACAACGCGTGGGCCGTCGCGAGCTCGGTGGTGCAGGGCAAGTACAACAAGGACGAGCTGGTCAAGATCGCCTCGGCCTTCGCCCCGGCCCAGGTCGCCCCGGCCACCGTGGCCATCAAGGCCACGTACGCGCCGGCCGGGTACACGCTGGTCTCCGCCGGCCGCACCGACGACTTCCCGTCGGGCGCGTCGTACATGTCGGCGAGCCTGCGCCTGAGCAAGACCGTGCCGTCGTACACCGCGCTGACCGAGCCGATCGACGCGTCAACCGGCCACGGGCCGACGGTGCGGATCGCGCTGTACCCGGTCGAGTTCACCGACAGCACGCACCAGAAGCCGGGCGGCGCGGCGTTCTGCAACTCCGGCAACGCGAACCTGTGCTTCCGGATGACGGCCGACGGCAAGTACCTCGCCGAGATCTACGCCGACGGCGGCGCGGCCATCCCCCAGCCTGAGCTGCTCAAGACGCTCAACGGCCTGCAGTTCGCCGACCCGAAGCAGCCCTCGACCTGGTTCCCGGTCACGTCGGCGGTCCCGTCCGCCTGACCTGTTCGCGAGCGCCCGGCACCCGCAACGGGTGCCGGGTTTTTCGCGCTCAACGGCGGCGCATCGGGGGACAGATCTGCACCCTTTTCGCGGCCTCGGCGCCACGCACGTCATCCCGTCGGGCGCCTCGGCCTGAGGCCTACTCGGCGGCCTTCAGCGGGCGGACGGCGCCGGCGGCCAGGGACGCGACGGCCATCAGGACCGCCACCGCGGCCAGGGCGCGCACCACCGTGATGTGGTCGCCCAGGAAGCCGATCAGCGGCGGGCCGCCCAGGAAGGCGCAGTACCCGATCGACGCGACCACGCTCACCCGCGGCGCCGCGTACGCCGGGTCGTCCGAGGCCGCGCTCATCCCCACCGGGAAGCCCAGCGACGTGCCGACGCCCCAGAGCAGGGCGCCCAGGAAGGCGATCGGCGTGTTCGGGCCGAAGACGAACAGCAGCAGGCCCGCGACGGTGAGCACGGCCAGGGCGCGCACGACCGGGACGCGGCCGTAGCGGTCCAGCAGGTTCGGGCCGAACCAGCGGCCCACGGTCATCGCGGCCAGGAAGACGGCGAACGCCAGGGTGCCCACGGCCGCGGGGGCCTTGTACCCGTCGATGACCGCGATGCCGATCCAGTCGATGCCGGTACCCTCGGCGAACGCGAAGGCGAGCACGAAGACGCCCACGAGCAGGGTGCGGGGCTCGCGCCAGAAGCGCAGGGTGTGCTTCAGGCCGCCGTCGGCCGGTGCGGGCTCGGAGGCGCCGTCGGGCATGAAGTTGCGCACCGAGTACGCGGTGCTCGCGCCGACCACGAGGGCCGTCAGGGTCAGGTGCAGTGTCACCGGTACGTGCAGAGCGACCATCGCCGCGCCGAGCAGGGCGCCCGCGACGGTACCGACGCTGAAGCCCGCATGGAAGCGAGCCATGATCGAACGGCCGACGGCGCGTTCGACCACCGCGCCCTGGACGTTCATGGCCACGTCCCAGGCGCCGTTGGCGAACCCGAACAGCAGCAGGCTCGCGACCACCGGCGCGACGCCGAGGTGGTAGCCGGAGGCGGCGCCGGCGAGGGCGACCATGAGCAGGGCGGCCATCACCGCGACGGTCTTGCGCGACCCGAAGCGGGCGACGATGTGGCCCGAGGCGAGCAGCGACACGATCGAGCCGGCCGCGATGGACAGCAGGACCAGGCCGAGCTTGGACGGCTCGAGATGCAGGGCGTCGCGGATCTGCGGGATGCGCGAGGCCCAGCTGGCCATGGCCACGCCCGACCAGATGAAGGCGGCGTAGGTGGCGCGGGTCGCGGGGCGGTGGTCGACGGGGGCGGTGACGGTGAGGCTCATGAAGTTCCGATCGTTCGGTCGACGATCGTCCGGATGTCCTGGCGGGACAACGGTCCGGTCGACAGGGTCTTGTGCATGACCAGGCCCTCGATCAGGGCGTCGACGCCCCGGGCCGTGGTCGGGTCGACGAACCGCTCGAGCACGGCCCGGCTGGCGCGCATCCAGGTCTCGGTGACCTCGCGCAGGGCGGGCTCGCGCAGGGCGGCGAGGTACAGCTCGTAGGCGATCGCCCAGTCCGACGCGTCCGCGCCGGCGTCGCCGTCGATGAGATCGGTGACCGCCTCGACGAGCTCTTCCCGCGTCCGTACCCCGCGGAAGTGCGCCTCGTACGTGACCGACATACGCTCGGCGTGGCGCCGGAACGCCTGGCACCGGAGGTCCTCGAGGCTCGTGAAGTGGTACGTCAGCGACCCCAGCGGCACGTCGGCCGCCGCGGCGATGAGCCGGTGGGTCGTGCCGGCGACCCCGCGCTCGGCGATGACCGCGATGGCCGCGTCGATGATGCGGTCCTTGCGGTCGGGGTCGTGGCGCCGGACGGACATCTCAGATCTCGCGGACGATCCGCGCCGGGTTGCCCACGGCGACGACGTTGGCGGGCAGGTCCTTGTTCACGACCGAGCCCGCGCCGACAACGGTGTTGGCGCCGATCGTGACCCCCGGGCAGACGATGACGCCGCCGCCGAGCCAGACGTTGTCGCCGATGGTGATCGGGGAGCCGGCCTCCCACTTGTCGCGCCGCGCCTGGGGGTCGACCGGGTGCCAGGCGGTGAGCAGCTGCACGTTCGTGGCGATCTGCACGTCGTCGCCGATCGTCACCCGCGCCACGTCGAGACAGACGAAGCCGAAGTTGACGAAGCTGCGAGCGCCGAAATAGGTCTGGTACCCGTAGTCGAACTGCACGGGCGTGCGGATCTCGGTCTCCTCGCCGAGCGCCCCGAGGAGCTCGGTAAGCAGCTTGCGCCTGGTCTCACCGTCGGCGGCGGGTAGCGCGTTGATGCGCCGCGTGAGGTCCTGCGCGCGCAGGTAGTCGCGGCCGATCTCCTCGTCCGCGATGTACAGCTCCCCGTCGAGCATCCGATGCCGCATGGACTTCCCCGTCATGTGTACAAACGTACATTAGATGCGTACGTCTGTACACAGTCATTTTTTGCAGCTCTCCGCGGCCCGGCTGCCGGAGACATCATGACTCCTTGCAGGCCGTTGTCCAACGCCCAGCAATCCGACATGTCGTTCGTGGCTCGTCGTCGGCGATATGTCGGGCGCTGCGCGCCGCGACATATCCGATTTATCGCCTGGCGGGGCATAAATTCGAAAAGTCGTGGCGCGCAGCGCCCGACGT
>NZ_JBEZDS010000001.1:80608-278245 GCF_040648435.1 Dactylosporangium sp. NPDC049140
ACTTTTCGGGGCCGGGCAGCGCAGCGCCCGACTTTTCGGGGCCGGGCAGCGCAGCGCCCGACTTTTCGGGGCCGGGCAGCGCAGCGCCCGACTTTTCGGGGCCGGGCAGCGCAGCGCCCGACTTTCCGGGGCCGGGCAGCGCAGCGCCCGACTTTTCGGGGCCGGGCAGCGCAGCGCCCGACTTTCCGGGGCCGGGCAGCGCAGCGCCCGACTTTCCGGGGCCGGGCAGCGCAGCGCCCGCCGCCGGCCGTTCCGGCCGTCGTCGGCGTTTCAGGCCTGCGCGAACTCCTCGGTGCCGAGCACCCGCAGCAGTTCCAGGCGCTCCCGCGCCTCAGCGTTCGCCGGCGTCAGCACCAGCAACTGCTGCCCCTGGTCCGGGGTCACCAGCGTCTCGCAGTCCATCAGGATCGGCCCGACCCGCGGGTTGACTAGCGTCTTCTGATCGGCCCTCCGCACCGCGACCTCGTGCTCCTCCCACAGCCGCCGGAACTGCGCGCTCTCCTCCCGCAGGCGCGAGACCAGCTCCGTCACGACCGGGTCGCCCGCGCGGCGGCCCGTGGCGGCGCGCAGGTCGGCCACGTGTCCGCGGGCGTGGCGGTCCTCGTCGTCGGACGGGTGGACGGCGCGGGCCGCGGGATCGGTGAACCAGCGGTACACCGTGAAGCGCCGCAGGCCCGTGAAGCGGGTCAGGTCGCCCGAGAGCAGGAGCGAGGCGCGGTTCTGGGCCAGGATCTCCCCCAGGTCGGACATGACCATCGCGGGGGTGTCGGGGAGCAGGTCGAGCAGGCGCACCAGGCCCGCCCGGGCCAATCGGGCCACCCCCTCGGCCGGCGGCGGGCGGTGGCCGGCCAGGTGGAAGAGGTGGGTGCGCTCGTCGTCGGAGAGGCGCAGGGCCCGGGCCAGGGCGGCCAGCAGCTGGGTCGACGGCTGGCTGCTGCGGCCCTGCTCCAGGCGTACCACGTAGTCGACCGACATGCCGGCGAGCAGCGCCACCTCCTCCCGGCGCAGGCCCGCGGTGCGCCGGCGCGGGCCGTCGGCGAGGCCGACCTCGCCCGGGCGGATCGCCTCGCGGCGCCGGCGCAGGAAGTCGGCGAGCTGCTCACGTTGCATGCCCTCCATGGTGCCCTTCAAAAGACCATTAACCAGGGAGCGGTACTCCCACGATGCACGCTCCGCTCCCGAAGCCCACGATTCCGGCGCAGGGTGGAGATCATGATGCAGACACGACAGTTGGGAAGCACCGGGCCGGTCGTCTCGGCGCTCGGGCTCGGGGCGATGGGCATGTCCGGCGGCGCGTACGGGCCCGCCGATCGCGCCGAGAGCATCGCCACGGTGCACGCCGCGCTCGACGCCGGGGTCACCCTGATCGACACGGGCGACTTCTACGCGATGGGGCACAACGAGCTGCTGCTCGCCGAGGCGTTGCGCGGTCGCGACCGCGACGGCTACGTGCTGAGCGTGAAGTTCGGGCACCTGCGCGGGCCGGGAGCGGTGATGGGGCCGCCGGACAACCGGCCGGCGGCGGTGAAGAACTTCCTGGCGTACTCGCTGACGCGCCTCGGCGTCGACCACATCGACATCTACCGTCCGGCCCGGCTCGACCCGCAGGTGCCGATCGAGGACACCGTGGGCGCGATCAAGGAGATGATCGACGCCGGGTACGTGCGGCACCTCGGGCTCTCCGAGGTCGGCGCCGACACCGTCCGGCGGGCCCACGCGGTGCACCCGGTCGCCGACCTGCAGATCGAGTACTCGCTGGTGTCGCGCGCGGTCGAGGCCGAGGTGCTGCCGGTCCTACGCGAGCTGGGGATCGGGATGACCGCGTACGGCGTGCTGTCCCGCGGGCTCATCTCCGGGCACTGGAGCGCGGAGCGGACCGCGGCGCCCGGCGACTTCCGCGCGCGCACCCCGCGGTTCTCGCCCGGCAACGTGGAGCACAACCTGGCCCTGGTCGAGGCGCTGCGCCGGATCGCGGCGGCCAAGGGGTGCACGGTCGCCCAGCTCGCCATCGCGTGGGTGGCCGCGCAGGGGCCGGACATCGTCCCGCTGGTCGGGGCCCGCACCCGCGAGCGGCTGTCCGAGGCGCTGGTCGAGGTGGCCCTGACCGCGCAGGACCGCGCCGAGATCGAGCGGGCGGTGCCGGCCGGCTCCGCGCGCGGCGACCGCTACCCCTCCGCGTTCATGGCCGGCTTGGGCGTCGGCAACTGAGCCGTCTCATGTGGACGGTTCCTCAGCGCCCAGTCGACCGTCGGCGGCATCGCCGCGCCCGCCAGGGCGAAGGCCGCGCCCAGCAGGAGCCAGCCCGGGTCGCCCCAGCCGAGGGCGAGCGTCGTCACGACGAGCGGGGCCAGCATCTGGCCCAGCTGCATGCCTATCGCGTACGCGCCCTGGTACTGCCCGTGCTTGTCCGACGGTGACAGGCCGAACGAGATGCCCCAGCCGGACGCGGAGTGCCAGAGCTCGGCGACCACGTGGGTCAGGGCGCCCGCCACGAGGAGTGCGATCGTGACGGTGGCGTGCGCATGGCCGGACAGGGCGTAGAGGCCGCACGCGACGAGCAGGGTCAGGCCGGCGCGGCGGGCGGCCCGCGCGGCGCCGCGGGGTTCGTCGGTGCCGCGGGCCGCCCGCACCTGGAAGAGCACGACCGCGGTGGTGTTGGTCAGGTACACCACCGCGATCAGCCAGGTCGGGGCGTCCGTGCGGTGCGCGATCCACAGCGGCAGGCCGACCTCGAACAGGCCGAAGTGGGTCGAGAGCAGGCCGTCGAGCAGGACGAAGGCGAGGAACGGGCGGTCGCGCAGAGCGACCAGCCGCGGGGCGCCGGGCTCGTGGGCGTGGCGCGGAATGCGCTCCAGGCGGCTCGCCAGGGCGGCGGCGATGCAGTACGTCAGCGCGTCGCCGAGGATCAGGGCGACGTAGGCCCAGCGGGTGTCGACCGCCAGGGCCACGCCGGCGAGCGCGGAGCCGACGGCGATGCCCACGTTGGTGACCGAGCGCAGGTACGCGCGGGTGCGCACGCGATCCTCCGGCGGCACCGCACCGCCGATGACCGCGCCCTTGGCGGCGCGCTGGGCCGCGTCGGCGACGGCGAGCGGGACGCCGATCAGCAGGTACACCCAGACGTTGTGCACCAGGGCGAACGCCGCGGTGCCGAGCGCCTGCGCGACCAGGCCGGCGACGAAGACCTCGCGTGCGCCCAGGCGGTCCGCGACGTAGCCCATCGGGGCGCTCGCCACCATGCACACGAGGCCGGTCGCGGTCAGGGCCAGGCCGGTCGCGGCGATCGACAGGCCCGCGTACCGCGTCAGGTACAGCGGGCTCGACACCATCCACAGGCCGGTGCCGGTGGTGTTGATGAGCGAGATGAGCGCGAGCAGCCGCAGCGGTGGCATGCCGTCACCCTAACAAGACGTACGTACGGTTTGCTAGGCCCGGTCAATCTCAACATGCCCTTAACAGATCGTTGGGTCTTGTTGGTGTCCGTTGACACATGTTCGCGCAGCCCCGGAAGCTGAGAGCGCTCTCACGTTCAGACTCGACAGGAGTTCCCCGTGCGATTGAGGACGAAGCTGCTCGGCGCCGCGGCCGTGGTCGCCGCCGCGATACCCGTGGCCATCGCCGCCCTGCCATCCGCGGAGGCGGCCGGCCCCTCGGTGCTGCCGTTCACCGTCACCAACTCGACCGGGCGCGGGGACGCGGTCTACCTGTACGTGCTCGGCACCAACCTCAGCACCGGCAAGCTCGGGTACGTCTCCGCCAACGGGACGTTCACCCAGTGGTCGGCCGGCACGAACCCGCCGATGCCCGCCCCGGACGTCTCCATCCCCGGCCCGGCCAACGGCTCCAGCAAGACCATCCAGCTGCCCAAGAACCTCTCCGGCCGCGTGTACATGTCGCTCGGCGAGCGTCTCAAGTTCTTCCTGACCCCCGACGGGCTGGTCCAGCCGGCGCCGTGGGCCTCGGGCGACCCGAACCACGACATCCTGTTCGACTGGAGCGAGTTCACCTACAACGACGCCGGCCTGTGGCTCAACAGCTCGCAGGTCGACATGTTCGCGGTGCCGCACGCGGTGAGCGTCACCGGCGCGAGCGGCGCCACGTCGACGACGGGCGCGCTGAAGGCCAACGGCCGCCAGAACGTCATCGACCAGGTCAAGGCCCAGGCCGGCTGGGGCAACACGGTCGTGACCCGCGCCGACGGTACCGTCCTGCGCGTGCTCGCCCCCGGCAAGGCGGCCGACGCCGGCCTGTTCAGCGCGACGTACCTCGACCCGTACATCGCCAACGCCTGGAGCGCGTACACCACCAAGACGCTCACCGTGCAGCCGTTCACCGACCAGCCGAACGTGAAGTACTTCGGCCGCACCAACGGCACCGTGATGACGTTCACGAACGCCTCCGGCCAGCAGGTCGCCTCGTTCAACCGGCCCACCACCGCCAACGTGTGGGGCTGCGACGGCGCCCTCGGCGCGCCCAACGACCAGGTCGTGGGCCCGATCGCCCGCACGCTCTGCGCGGCCCTGCACCGCAGCACCCTCGGCACCATCGACACGCAGCCGGGCGGTACCGCGGCCGACTTCTACAAGAGCGCGCTGACCAACCACTACTCGCGGATCGTGCACGCGAACATGGCCGACGGCAAGGCGTACGGCTTCGCCTTCGACGACGTGCAGAACCAGGAGTCGCTCGTGCACGACGGCGACCCGCGCTCGGCCGCGATCACGCTGAGCCCGTTCACCGGCGGCTCGAACCCGCCGACCACCACGCAGCCGCCGGCCCAGCCGACGACGCAGCCGCCGGCCCAGCCGACGACGGCGCCGCCGGCCGGCACCGGCAAGTCGATCGCCAGCAACTGGAACGGCAAGTGCATCGACGTGCCGAACTGGAAGTTCAACGACGGCCAGGCGCTGCTGGTGTGGAGCTGCACCGGCGGTACCAACCAGAAGTGGACGTTCGCCAACGGCACGCTGCGCACGGAGAACAACAAGTGCATGGACGTGGCCTGGGGCTCCACCGCCAACGGCGCGGTCATCCAGATCGCCAACTGCTCGGGCAACGCCGCGCAGCAGTTCGTGCTCAGCGCCGCCGGCGACCTGGTCAACCCGCAGGCGAACAAGTGCGTCGACATCAAGGACTGGAACCCGAACAACGACGCGGCCCTGCAGCTGTGGGACTGTGCCGGCACGGCGAACCAGAAGTGGCACACGGTCTAATACCTGTGTGACCCACGTCGAGATCTACACGGACGGCGCCTGCAGCGGAAACCCGGGACCGGGGGGCTGGGGCGCCGTCCTGCGCTACGGCAACGTCGAGAAGGAGCTGTGCGGCGGGGAGGCCACGGCGACCACGAACAACCGGATGGAGCTCACCGCGCCGATCCGGGCGCTGGAGAGCCTGACCCGGCCCGTGGTCGTGCACCTGTACACGGACAGCTCGTACGTGCGCAACGGCATCACGGCCTGGGTGCCCCGCTGGAAGCGCAACGGCTGGCAGACCACCGACCGCAAGCCGGTCAAGAACGTCGACCTCTGGCAGGAGCTCGACGCGCTCGCGGCCAAGCACGAGATCGAGTGGCACTGGGTCAAGGGCCACGCCGGACACCCGGAGAACGAGCGGGCCGACCGCCTGGCCGCGAAGGGCCTGCGATTGGCCACGGGACGGACATGACACCGCGGACCGCTGGAACCCGGTGACCAGTCTGTAAGAATCGCGGTCCGGGGCGCATTACCCCTTGTGAGGACCGTGGACCAACCCGACGACGGCCGGCGGTTCACCGCGATGTACGAGGCGAACTATCGCCAGGTGTACGCGTACGCGGTGAGCCGAGCCGGCCGTGACCTGGCCGACGACGTTGTCGGCGACACCTTCCTCGTGGCGTGGCGCCGCTGGACCGCCGTGCCGCGCGACCCCCTCCCATGGCTGCTGGGCGTGGCCCGCAACGTGCTGCGCGAGCGGTACCGCGCCGAAGAGCGCCAGGCCGGCCTGGCCGCGGAGATGCGCGCGTGGGTCGACGAGGCCCGCGCCGACGTGGCCGACGGCGTGGTGGAGAAGGCGGCCATGCTGGCGGCCCTGTCCCGGCTGGCCGAGGACGACCGCGAGCTCCTGACCCTGATCGCCTGGCACGGCCTGTCGCCGCGCGAGGCATCCACGGTGGTCGGCTGCTCGACGGCCACTTACTTCGTCCGTCTCCACCGCGCACGCAAACGCCTGGAATCGGCCTTGGCGCACACGTCTCCGTCTCCCCAGCCCGCCCCGACCAAGGAGTACAGCCAGTGAACGACACCATGCGCGCCCTGTCGGAGGCCCGCCCCTCGCGCCTGGACGCCCCGGCCGTCCCGCCGCTGGGCCCCGCATACTCCCGGCCGAACCCGAGCAGGTCGCCGCGCCGGCGCTGGATCATGACCGGCACGGCGGTGGCGGCGGCCATGGCGATCACGGGGGCGGCGATCGCCTACACAACGCCGGAGAAGCCCCCGGCCACGGCTTCGCCCCAGACCGCAAGCGCCCCGTCGACGGCCGTCGAGACCAACATCCTGCTGGTGGCCGCGACCCAGAACGAAGGCGCCACGATCCGCGAGGGCCGCTACTGGGTGCTGCGCCGCACGAACGGCGACGGCCGCCAGACGATGACGGACGAGCAGTGGCTGGCGACCAGGCCCGGCGACCCGACCACCATGTTCATGCACCCCGGGAACGGCCCCTGGTCGGCCCGCCCGATGGAGGGCCACACCGCGGCGAACAACTTCCTGCTCGCGGGCCGCACGCACTCGGTCGCCGAGCTCAACGCCCTGCCCACGCACCCCGACGCGCTCAAGGCCAAGCTGCTCACGTGGCACGAGCAGGAGAGCGAGCAGGCCTTCCTGTTCTTCGCCGGCGCGGCGCTCGTGCTGGACCTGCCGGTCCCGGCGGCCGTGCGCGCCGCGGCGTACCGGATGCTCGCCGCGCTCCCCGGCATCACCACGCTCGGCCCGGCCACCGATGCACTCGGGCGGCCGGGGGTCGCGGTCGCGTACGCGCGCCGCGGCGACTCCGGCGCCGTGGGCGAGCAGCGCCTGATCATCGATCCGGCGACCGGCCGCGCCCTCGCGCAGGAGTCGTGGACCGGCGGCAAGCGGCTGAGCTACACCGCGGTGATCAAGGCCGAGTTCTCCGACGGGCCGATTCCTGAGCCGACCTCCCTCAGTTAGGAGCTGAGGCCCGTCCGGGGTCGGCTACAACGAGCGCACGAAGCGGTCCATGCGCTTGACGGCCTCCTCCAGCAGCGGCAGCGCCGTGGCGTAGCTGCAGCGCACGTGGCCCTCCCCGGACGGGCCGAAGACACTGCCCGGTACCACCGCCACGCGCTCCGCCTCCAGCAGGCGCGACGCGAACGTCTCGGAGTCCAGGCCCGTCGAGCGGATCGACGGGAAGGCGTAGAACGCGCCCCGCGGCTCCTCGCACGTCAGGCCGATCGAGTTCAGCCCCTTCACGAACAGGCGGCGGCGCCGGTCGTAGTCGGCCACCATCTCCGCCACCTGGCCGTCGCCCGAGCGCAGGCCCTCCAGGGCGGCGGCCTGCGACACGTGCGGGGCGCACAGCATCGTGTACTGGTGGATGCGCCCCGCGAGCTCCAGGACGAAGGCCGGCGCGCACACGAAGCCGACCCGCCAGCCCGTCATCGCGTGGGCCTTGGAGAAGCCGCCCAGGACGACGGTGCGATCGCGCGCCCCGGGCAGCGACGCCAGGCAGGTGTGCGCGGTGCCGTAGCTGAGGCGCTCGTAGATCTCGTCCGAGACCAGGTACAGGTCGTGGCGGACGGCCACTTCGACCAGGGCGGCCAGCAGCGCGGCGGGCTGGACGGCGCCCGTCGGGTTGGACGGCGACGAGACCAGGATCGCCTTCGTGCGCGGAGTGACGGCCCGCTCGATCTCGTCGATCAGGATCTCGAAGGTCGGGGACGACGGGACGTAGACGGGGGTGCCGCCGGCGAAGGTCACGCATGGGCCGTACGCCACGTAGCACGGCTCGGGGATGATCACCTCGTCGCCGGTGTCGAGCAGCGTGCGCATCACGAGATCGAGGCCCTGGGACACGCCGGATGTGATCAGGCACTCCGAGCCGGCGTCGAAGCTGACCGAGTACCGACGCGACAAATCGGAAACGATCGCCTGGCGCAGCTCCAGGAGCCCGGCGTTCGAGGTGTACGTCGTATAGCCCTGCTCCAGCGCGTAGATCCCGGCCTCGCGCACGTGCCAGGGGGTCACGTAGTCGGGCTCGCCGACGCCCAGCGAGATGACGTTGTCCATGGTCGCCGCGATGTCGAAGAAGCGGCGGATGCCCGAGGGCGGGCACGCGGCGACGATCGGGTTGAGCGGCTTCACGGCGTGACCGGGAGGCGCCGGTCGGCCTCGGGGGACGCGTACAGCTCGTCGTCGTCCTTGTACGTCTTCATCACGAAATGCGTCGCCGTGGCCGTCACGCGCTCGATCGTGGAGAGCTTCTGGGCCACGAAGTCGGCGATGTCGTGCATGCTGCGCCCCGTGACCACGCACCGCAGGTCCTGGGCGCCGGACACGAGGTACACCGAACGCACCTCCGGGAAGCGGGAGATCCGCAGCGCGACGTCGTCGAAGCCCAGGCCGCGGGCCGGCATCACCGCGACGTCGATGAACGCGGTGATCACCTGCTCGCCGCTGATCTCGCGCAGCCGGTCGGCGTCGACGACGGCCTTGTACCGCCGGATGACCCCCTGCTGTTCCCAGGCGGCGATCTGCGCCCGGACCCGGTCGACGTCGATCCCGGTCAGGTCCGAGATGCGCTCCGGCGTCGCATGGGCGTCCTTCCGGAGGATCTCCATGATCTCCAACACCCGGCAATCTTACTGTCCGTGCAGCAGCGCACTCCAGCTACCATTCGGCGAATGGACCCAGTCTCGGTCGCCGAGGTGGCGTCGATCGTCGGCGGAACGGTGCACTTCCCTGGGGGAGAGCGCGAGGTCGGCAGCGTCGCCATCCACTCGGACCGGTTGCAGGCCGACAGTCTCTTCTTCGCTCTTCAGGGTGCCACGGATGGTCACCGGTTCGTGGCGCGGGCCCTCGCCAACGGGGCCATCGCCGCGGTCGTTGACCAGGCGAGACTCGGCGACCTGGACGGCCAGGGACCCCTCATCGCCGTCGCGGACCCGCTCGCCGCGCTCCAGGCGATGGCGGTTTGGTGGCGGCGGAAGCTGACCTCGACGACGTTCGTGGCGGTCGTCGGCAGCAACGGCAAGACCCTCACCAAGGACGCGCTCGTCGGGCTGCTCTCGGCGCACCGGATGACGTACGGGAGCCCGGGCAGCTACAACAGCCAGCTCGGCGTGGCCCTGTCGGTGCTGCAGTGCCCGGCCGACGTGCCGGTCGCCGTTATCGAGGCGGCCGCGACCGAGCCCGGCGAGATGGCCCGCCTGGCGCGCATGGTCGACCCGCGCGCGGTCGTGTTCACGAACCTGGGCTCACGCAGCGGGCAGAGCTTCGGCAGTCGCGACGAGCACGCCCGCGAGCTGCTGAGCATGGCGGCCGGGTTGCCCGAGGACGGGTGGCTGTTGATGGGCGAGGAGGATTCGGCGGTACACGAAACGGCCCGTCGAATCTCGAAGGCGCGCCTGCTGGCGGCCGGGGACGCCGCGCTGCCCCGGCTCACCCGGCTGCGGCACGTCGAGCGCTCGTCGCTGGTGCGGGCGACGCTGCCCGGCGGGGCCGAGGAGGACCTGCTGATCGCGACCCCGTCACCGGAGGTCCTCAGCGACCTCGAGCTCGCGATGGGCGCCGCGACCCTGCTCGGCGCGGGGCCGGCCGAGCTGCTCGCGGCCGTCGCCGACTACACGCCGCCCTCGACGCGGATGCAGATGTGGCGCCGGCCCGACGGCGCGACGGTCGTCGGCGAGCTGGCCAACACCGACCCGCTGGCGCTGAGCAGCGCCCTGCGCACGGCGCGCTCGCTCATGGGCGCGCAGGGCCGCACCCTCATGATCATCGGTGACCCGCTGGCCGGGCTGACCGCCGAGGGCGCCGAGGCGATGGCGCGCTGCCTGCGGGCGGAGAACGTACGGCTGGTCTGCGGCCTGGCCGACGAGGCGCACGGCCTGATCGAGGCGGCGCTCGCCGGCGGCGACGTGCCCGTGCACCGCTTCACGGACGAGGACCGCATGCGCGCGTTCGTCGCCACCGAGCTGCGGCCCGACGACGTGGCGCTGGTGCACGTACCTCGGGACACCATGGTCACCGACTCGTGGATGCACCTCGTGGAGACCGCGGCCGCGACCCGCCTCTACGTGGACCTCGCCGCCGTGAAGGACAACGTCGCCGCCTTCCGCAAGCTGGTCGGCCCGCACACGAAGCTGATGGGGGTCGTGAAGGCGGAGGCGTACGGCACCAACCCCCTCACCGTCGCGCACACGCTGCGCGAGGCCGGCGTCGACTGGCTCGGCGTGGCCACCGCCGACGAGGGCATCGCCCTGCGCCGCGCGGGCGTGCAGATGCCGATCCTGGTCTTCCTCGCCGTGCCCGGCGATCTCGAGCGGCTCGTCCGGCACCGGCTGACGCCGTCGCTGTACTCGGTGGAGATGTACGACGCCGCCGGTCGTGCCGCCGCCGTGAGCGGGCGCCGGCTGGACGTGCACGTCGAGGTGGACTCGGGGATGCACCGCAGCGGGCTGTACCCGGAGGCCGCGATCGAGCTGCTGGGCAAGCTCAGGCGCAGCGAGCACCTGCGGCTCGCCGGCCTGATGAGCCACCTCGGCTGCCCCGACGACCCAGACGAGGACGACCTGACCCGCGAGCAGCTCAAGCGGTTCGGCTCGGTGTGCGCGGCGGCGGCCGAGATGGGCTTCGAGGATGTCGTACGCCACACCAGCGCCACGGCCGCCACGATCCGCTTCCCGGAGGCGCGCTACGACATGGTGCGCATCGGCATCGGCCTCTACGGCCTGCAGCCCTCGACGGCGACCAGCAGCCTGATCAACCTCACCCCGGGCGTCGGCCTGGTGTCGCGGATCGTGGAGATCCACGACATGGCCCCGGGTGAGCGGGTCGGGTACGGCGGCCTGTTCCGCGCCCAGACCCCGGACACGCGGATCGCCCTGATCGCCGCCGGCTACTACGACGCGGTGCCGAGGGCCTTCCGCAAGGTCGGCTACGTGCTGGTGAACGGCCGCCGCTGCGAGATCGCCGGCACCATCTCGATGGACTCGATGGCGATCGACATCACCGGCCACCCCGACGCCGAGGTGGGCTCCGACGTGCTGATCTTCGGCCAGTACGCCGGCTTCTCGGTCCCGATCGAGCAGGCCGCCGCGGCCATGGAGACGGTGTCACACGAGCTGCTGACCCAGGTCGGCCCCCGCGTCCAGCGCATCTTCACCCAGCACTAGCCCCTAGCGGCGGGGATCAATCGGCCGGAATGCTGAACGCGTGCAGGTAGTGCTGCTCGCCTCGATCCCACGCGTCGAGGGCGCGATCGGCGAAGGTCTGCATCGTTTCGCACACCTCTTCGACCGGGTCGAGCAAAGCGAGTGCCTCGGGTGCCTCCAGGCCGGCACGCACCCGGGCCTGCAGGCCGGCGCGGGCCAGGCGAAGCAGCTCGCGAGCGACGTCCTGGACCGGATACGGGCCGACCGTCGCGCTCAGCCCTTTGACGGCCACGTCCGTGCAGGCGCGATCGATCTCGGCCGCCGAGAGGCCGGCCAGCAGGTCGTTGGCCGCACGGCGGGCCTGGGGGTCGTAGGCGAGACCGGCCCACAGCGCGGCACCGGTCCCGAAGAACGGCCACGGCGGTGCGTCGGCCAGGCGCAGCTCGAGCGTGTGCCGGACGCGAACATGCGGCCAGACCTGGCTGAGGTGCAGCTCCCAGTCGGCGGTGGTCGGATAGGTGCCGTCACCGAAACCGCACTCCGCCGCGTGGCGGAACGAGACGGGCGGTGCCGCGACATGGGTACCGGCCACGAGCCGGTAGATCATCGGCAGGCCCGCCGCCCAGTCGATCAGGTCCTCGATGCCGGCGCCCGGTTCGAGCGCGAATCCGAGAACCCCGCAGCGGCGTGGATCAAACCGGCGCCAGTACTGCATGCGCCGGGACAGTGCGCCGGTTCGCTCCCGGGCGGCGACGGGAGAGTTGACGAACAACGCCGCGACGACCGGCGACGCCCGCACCAGCAGCCGCAGCTTGCTCATCAGGTCTTCGCTGCTGGTGTAGTCGAGGGACGTCTGTGCGGAAAGAATCAGCCCCATGACCTCGTCGGCATGCGCACCGTCGCCGCCGATCGCCTGGAAATAGTCGCGCATGATCTGAACGCGCGCCTTGGGGTTCCAGACGATGTCGCCGGGCGCGGCGAACGGCGTAATGCCTCCGGTCAGCAGCGCAAGGTCGTGGGCCGCGGCGATGCCGGCGGCGGCTCCCAGCCGGCCGCGGACATCCGTGACCGCGGCGGCGACCGTCGGAAAAGGCGGCGAGGAGTACTCGACGGCCCCACCGGTTTCGAGGGTGAATGCGGCGCCACCGGCCAGGCCGACGCCGACGAGGTTGGGACCGTCCATCAAAGGATTTCCGTCGAAATGCCGGACAATATCGAGCAGGAATGCGAAGCTCTGCGGGTAGGTGGCGTTCTTCCCGGCATCGCGCCGCACGAGGCCGACCTCCACCTCGAGCCCGACCGCCTCGCTGCGGCCAGGAGGCACCTCGAAGGGTTGTCGCAGGTCGAGGCGGCGTAACCCGGCCGTCTCGCTCACCCGTGGCCCCCTTCGCCGATCAGCCCGCAAGGCCTGGCGCACTCGCGCAACAAGATCGCAGTGCTTGACGTACGTTGCCGACAATGCTACGCCCGCGACCCGGCGGTCCGGCGATCGACCGGAAATACCGAGCGAGGGAAAAATGTCCGGAAAGGCAGCGGCCGGGCGCTCGGAATCTGCTCCGGGCGCACGTTTAAAGTGAATCCGGGCGCAGTTCGCCGAAGGGAACGCCGGCCCGCCGCAGCTCGGAGAGCAACTGCGTCATGTCGTTCTCGATCGCCCCTTCCTTGACCAGGTCGATCCAACTGCCGCTCCGCAGCACGGCGCTTCCCTTAGGTGACGGCAGCGGCACGAACGTGAAGGCATCGACCGGCACCCCCGCGATTTCGATCGTCACGTCCCTGCGGGCGTAGGCTCGGCTCTCCAGGCGCGTCAGCCGCTCCTTCTCCCACCAGGACATCTCGTAGGCCACGCCGTCGAACCAGTCATCGCTGTCCTTGCTCTCGCTCTCGACGATCGTGGCCCGGTCGGCGGGCCGGTCAATCATGGCGTTGATGTTCCGGCGCCAGTGCCGGAGGATCGCGACGCCTTTGCACTCGGCGCCGGGGGCGTCCTGCGTCATCTTGCGCGCGGCCATGTGCACGCCCCAACCGAAGTAGACGTACGTGCGTGCGAGGTCACGGACGGCCTGGGCGGTCAGCACCTGTGAACGGTTCGCCTGCTCCAGCAGGAGGGCGTACAGATCACCGGCGGCCTGGGTCTCACGAACGATGAAGCCCATCTTGGCCCGCCCCACCGTCCCGAGCCGCTCCTGCTCCCGGCTCTCGAACAGCAGGCTCACGAAAGGGTTGCGGCCATGCGGGTCGACGACGGCGATGTCGCTGTGCCCGGTGTAGTCGAAGTCCGCGACCATCTCGAAGTTCGGATAATCTGCGAGCATTCGCGCGTAGCCCGCGGCCCAGCTGGGCGCGACCATGCTGCCGACCTGAATCCGCACGACTTTGATCTTCCTCTGCAATGCCGCCTCTTCGGCCTGCTGAAGGGCCTGGTAGATCGACAGGCTCTGTTCGCGGTGAAATCCCCGGCCGACTCGGTAGACCTTCTCCTTGGCGTTGCGCATGCCCTCCGCGAGGGCCTCGTAGTACTCGCGCTCGCCCACCTCGTCCGACAGGTCGAAGTACTGTGCCTGCTGTCCGGTTACGCGTCTGGCCTGTTCCGGCCGCACCGGATGCGGTTCTGCCAGCGGCGGTGGTTCCACCGCCGTCGGTGGCATCTTGCCCATTTCCGGCACGCCTTGCCGTGAACCATTCCGCCAGCTGAATCGGATGGCCGCCGCGACCATGCCGATCAATGCGATGATCCCCGCAATGCCCTGCCATGCCGCGTCACCTAGGACATGCCTGATCCACGACATGTACCCGCACCCTGCCTGTCAGTGGCCAGCCCGACGCGATCGAAGATGATCGCTCCCTCGAAGTCAGACGGTAGTGCAGGCCGCGGTGCTGCGAATCGTCCGATCAGCCCGAGCCACCGGATCCGATCATCGTCCGATTCCGGCTCGGCCCGGGCTGGTTGATCCCTCGCGCCGACCGGGTTACGAGTGCGTGGCCAGGTCCAGGATGCGCTCGAGGATCTGGCGCGGCGGCACCGGCGGCTCCTCGGCCAGGCCCTGGTGGTAGAAGACCGTCGCCGGCGTCAGGCCCGGCAGCGAGTTGGCCTCGATGATGATGACCTCGCCGGTCTTGCGGTGCATGAAGGCATCGATCCGGCCGTACCCCTCCATGCCCAGCACATTCGCGGTGCGCGCGACGCGGGCCCGCACGGCGTCGACCGCCCCGGGCTCGACGCGGCCGAGCGGCGGGCCGGGCGGCGGCGTGATGTTGATGCCGGTGCCGCCCATGAACTTCTCCTCGAGGCTGAGGATGCCCGCGCTCGCGACGGTGATCGACGGGTTCATCGCGACCATGGCGCCGTGCGGGCCGATCACGCCCACCGTGACCTCGATCCAGCCGGTGTCGCGCTCGCGGCCCCAGACGAGTTCGGCCTTGCCCGAGTGGTCCTCGACCCGCACGTCGTCGGTGTCGATGTAGTCCTCGAAGAGCAGGTGCTGGGGGCGGCTCGTCGGCATCTCGACGAGCTGGTCGGGGCTGAGCAGGGAGAAGCCGGCGCCCTTGATCCGCCGTGCGTCGGCGTTGATCAGCTCGAGGTACCGCTGCAGGTCGGCCGCGTTGCCCAGCGGGACGATGCCGGCCGAGCAGCCGTCGTCCAGCGGCTTGACGACCACGCGGCTGTCGGTGCACTCGGTGATGATGTCGTGCCAGAGCTCCGCGATGGCGGCCTCGTCGAACGACTCCGGGACGTCCACGCGCACGCGCCGGGCGGTGTGGATGCCCTCGCCCTCGAGCGTCGCGACGACCTTGCCGGTCTCGTACTTGTCGGCGCAGAGGCGGGACGCGGCCGGGCCCGAGCCGTTGTACCGGATGTTGTGCCGGTCCAGCAGCTCCTGCAGGGTGCCGTTCTCCCCCGCGCCGCCGTGCAGGGCGATGAAGACGAGCTCGTGACGGTCGAGGAACTCCTCCACCGTCAGCTGCACCGGGGGCGCCACGGAGGTGCTGTAGGCCTCGGCGGGCAGCCCGAGGCGCTCGATGATCCGGTCGGCGAGCCGGCGGCGGCGCTCCTCGAGGCGTAGGCCGTCGCGGCAGGCGTACACGATCTCCTCGACGGAGTGGCGCAGGGCCGAGGAGTACGACACCTGCCAGACGGTGCCGTCGGGGGCCAGGAGGTACGGCATCGGCGCGTACTTCTCGGACCGGGCCAGCTTCAGCCACACGTTGGTGCCGCTCAGGACCGACACCTGCCGCTCGGCCGTCGCGCCGCCGAAGAGCACCGCGACCGGTTCGCCGGTCTGCGTGGTGGTGTCGTAGGCGACCGGGAAGTCGAGGTCGTTGCGGCGCGACGCGGCCCGCAGGACCTCGCGCAGCACGTCGGCGTGGGTCATGCCGAGCTGGGCGGCCTGCACGAACAGGAAGCTGTTCTGCTCCATGCCGCTGATCACGTTGACGTCGGAGACGAGCACCGAGCCGTCTTCCTCGAGCCACGCGTCGATGCGGGCGAAGTCGCGCAGCCCGAGGTGCTTGAAGACGGACTCGGCGATGGCCTGGATGCGGCCGATCGTCTCGTCGTCGCGCGGCGGCGGGCAGTGGTAGTGCGAGTCGTTGCTGGCCAGGTACTTGCGGCGGTAGTCGAAGATCTCGTCCTCGGTCGCCCGGTTCTGCAGCTCGATCTCGACCGGGATGAGCGCGACCGGCCCGTCGGCGTTCTCGAGCACGATGGTGGTGACCTCGACGCCGTGCATGCGCGGCTGGATCACGATGCGGTCGTGGCGCTGGCGCAGGGTGCGCAGGATGCCGACGACCGCGGCCCGGTCGCGGGCGACGAAGACGTCGATGCTGGAGCCGCCGGTGGCCGGCTTCAGCACCAGCTTCGCCACGTCGGGGAAGGCCTCGGCCACGACCCGCTCGGCCTCGGCGTCGGACATGGAGGCGTCGACGAGCACCGAAGGCACCACGCCGATGCCGTGGCCGTCGAGGGCCTGCTTGGCCTTGTACTTGTCGAAGGCGGTCGCGCACGCCTCGGCGCCGGCGCCGACGAAGGGCACCCCGGCCTTCTCCAGCAGCGCCTGGACCTGCCCGTCCTCGCCGAACTCGCCGTGCATGACGGGGAAGACCAGCCCGGCCGTGCGCAGGCGGGCGATCAGCTCGTCCTCGGTCAGCGGCCGGCCCTCGTGGGCGAGCTTGAAGTCGAAGTCGGAGGGCGTGTTGCAGTACAGCAGGCCCCGGGGAATCGAGTAGGGCCGCGCCTGCCGGTCGAAGAAGATAATTTCGGTCAGGTTGACGATCGCGCCCTCTAGGTGATCCGCTACGGAGCGTGCGGAGTTGAGCGAGATCCCGCGCTCCTCGGACGGGCCGCCCAGCAGCAGCGCAACGTCGACCATCGTTTCCTCTTCATAGGGGCCACTTCGACGGGGCTACCTTACACCGGGTGCTGATCACGCAGTGTCGGCAAAGCGAACCCGCATCTCAGCATGGCCAAGCTCACCCGGCGCGGGGCAGCGAAACGTGAGCCCTGTCGATACGGTCCGCGACATGATTGCCCGGCGGCGCCG
This sequence comes from Dactylosporangium sp. NPDC049140, assembly GCF_040648435.1. Lineage (NCBI taxonomy): Bacteria > Bacillati > Actinomycetota > Actinomycetes > Micromonosporales > Micromonosporaceae > Dactylosporangium > Dactylosporangium sp. NPDC049140. Next base: position 97,517 of record NZ_JBEZDS010000001.1, read on the forward strand.
GGCCCACCTGGAGAGCTGGGGACGATTACGCTCATGCGCGGCAGGCCGTAGTGCAGAGGTCGTCACGCCACCTTGCGAAGTTGGAGGACGCCGGTTCGAATCCGGTCGGCCTGCCCATCGACCCACGCGAGCTGCCCTTGTGGCGCAACATCCGCGCCGAGATGCCGCCGCCCGAGCTCGTGGCGGCGGCGGCCTCGGCCCGCGCCGGGGGCGACTGGCGCGCCGCCGCCGCCCTGATGCCGGTCACGGTCGACGTCGACCTGGCCGGCGTCCACGCCCGCTTCGGCGCCGGCTCGGCCGACCGGCTCGAGGACGACCTGCGCCACCTGGCCCTCGACCTGCTGTGGTGGCACCTTCCGCGGCACCGCGGCGGGCGGTCCACCCTGCAGGCCCAGGTCGCGGCGGTACTCGCCCCCCGCGCCCGCGCCTCGTGGGAGCCGCTGCTGCATCTGCGCCTGCCGCAGTCGCCGACGGGGCCGCAGCGGGCCCACCTGAGCGTCGTGACGCTGGCGGACCTGCGGGACCAGCGGTGGTACTACGCGCCGCGGTACACCTGGGACGTCCGCGAGACCGCAGGGCTGGCGGAGCAGTGGGCCGCGCCGGAGGTCTTCGCCCTGCTGGCCGCGGGCGACTACCACCAGGCCTGGCGCCACTGCGGGATCACGCTGGACTTCGACGACCTCTCCTGCCTGCAACGCCCGGCGACCTCGCCGACGAGCCCGGTCGGGGTGGCGACGCTGGCCCGCGAGGCGGCGGAGGCGTTCGGCGTGGACCGGGTGGCGACGATGCTGGGGGCGTACCTGACCCTGCACGTGTCCTCGCTACGGGCGGAGCCCTCCGACCCCAGCGAATACCTGGAGATCCCCGTGCGCATTCCCACGACGTCGGTGCCGCCGGACCTCGCTCTCCTCGCCGCTGGTCTTCTGTCGCCGTCCGACTTGCACCCGCTCATTCGGGACGTTGCTACGAAAAGTCCGACACTTCGTGATCGGACTTTTCGAACTTATACCCCGACAGGGGATTTGCCAGATTCACTAGCATTCTTTCGCTCGCGCTGCGGCGGGGTCTGGCACCGGCTCACGATCACGGGCGGCGCCCTCACGCTGCTGGATCACGACGAGCCGGAGCAGCGGCGCGAGGCGGCCCTGCGCGCACTGGGCGGCGACAGCCACGGCTGCTACGCCGTCGAGCAGGCCTGGCAGCAGGGCGGCGCGCGGCTGCCCAAGGCCCTGCACGAGTACCGCCGCGGGATCATGCACCGGCTGCAGTTCGGCGACACGGAGTACCTGCTGCGCGGCCTCGCCGGCGGCACCATCGACCCCCGGATGCGCGCGAACAACGGCTGGTCGCTGCTGCACATGGCGATCTGGCTCGACCACGAGCGGGCCCTGCCGGCGCTGCTGGCCGCGGGCGTGCCGGTCGACGGGGCGGACCGGATCGGCCGGACGCCGCTGTACGAGGCGGTGATGCAAGGCGGCTCCCCCGAGCTGATCCGCGGGCTGCTGGCGGCGGGCGCGGACCCGATGGCCGAGACCGTGCACGGGGCAACGCCACGGTACGCCGCGCGCAACTACAGCAACGGGCGCGACCTCAGCTTCCTGGCGAATTCCTGACACGGCAACGCCCCAGAAATCGGGGATCGCGCCGGGCAATGCGCCGCACGCTGGGGGCATGAACCCGAACGAGTTCGCGTGGCGGGTGCACGCCGCCCTCGAGTCCTGGACCACCCGCGCCGATGTGAAGGCGTCGATCCTGCTCGCGGTCGAGGGCGGCGCGGCCGTCTTCGTCGTCGGCACCCCGGACGGCCGCCGAGACTGGCCGGTCGCGGTGATCCTGTTGCTGCTGCTGGCCGCGATGGCGACCACGGCCGCGGTGGTCCTGCCGATCCTGGGCCCGCGCCGGATGCACCGGGTCGAGTTCACGCAGCATTCGGTGTACTTCGGGCACCTGCGCCACTGGCAGCCGGTCGAACTGACGGGCCACCTGAACACCCTGACGCCCGACGACGAGCTGGCGATGATGGCCAGCCAGCTGGTACGGATGAGCCGGCTCAACTGGCGCAAACACCGTCTGCTGCAGGCCTCGGTCGTGCTGCTGGCCGCGGCCGTCGCCGCGATGGGAGTCCTCACCGTCGCCGGCGCGTACTAGCCGGAATCGCCCGGCCGTCCGGCCGTGCCGCGGCGGTCGCGACCGAACCTAGGCTGCGGTGATGTCGATTGACGGATTCGTACGGCGCCTGCTGATCGGCGTCGACGCCAGCGGGTACGGCGGGCGCGTCGACGCCGACCAGGACGACCTCCAGCACGCCCTGCCCGCGGTGCTCGACGAGGCGGCCCGCCGGGCGGGGCTGGACCGGTCCGGGTGGGATCGCCAGCCCGCCGGGGACGGCGAGCTCGCGGTGCTGCCCGAGCCGGAGTCCGAGGTACGCGTCGTCGACGACTTCGTGCGCGAGCTCAACACGGCGCTCGGGCGGCGCAACCGGTTCGCGCGGCCCGAACACCGGCTCCGGTTGCGGCTCGGCATCCACCACGGCGTCGTGAAGCCGGCCCCGATGGGCTTCGCCGGCAAGGGCGTCGTGCAGGTGAGCCGGCTCGTGGACGCGCCGGTGACCCGCGCGGCGCTCGCCGACGGGCGCGCCGACCTCGCCGTGATCGTCTCCCGCGTGATCTTCGAGGACGTGGTCGAGCAGGCGCACACCGGCCACGACCCGGCGCGGTTCGCCCGGGTCGCGGTCGAGAACAAGGAACTGCGTGAGGACGCCTGGCTGTACGTGCCCGACCGCTTCGCGCCCCCGTCCGGGGCTTTGACGGCCGCCACGGCTCCACCGGCTTCACCGCCTGAGTCGAGTGCTCCGCGCGGCGACACGGTCATCACGAACATCACCGCCGACAGCATCTCGATGGAGCGGCCGGTCTTCGGGTTCACCAACCGCTAGAGCGGCGGACGGCCCGAGCCGCCCGCCGCCCGCGGCCACTACTTGTAGGTGATGTCGGAGGACTTGAAGTTGCAGTGGCCGTCGCCCATCCCGTCACCGAGATACTTCGGCTCGCTGCCCTTCGCCACGCCCGTGTACTCCGCGCAGATGTGGATGCCGGACGAGCTCTGCACGACCACCCGGGACAACGTGGCGGTGTCGCCCCAGTTGGTGTTGATGCCCACCACGTACTTGGTCTTGTTCAGCAGCACGTTGTCGACGGTCACGTGCCGCTCGTAGTGGTTGGTGCAGTTGCCGCAGCCGCGGTACAGCTTGCCGATGTCGCTGGCGTAGAAGTTGCTGATGTGCACGGTGCCGGAGCCGTTGTGCTGGAACACCTTGTCGGAGGCCGACTTGGCGCCGCCGCCGATGACGTACGAGTCGCCGTTGGTGCCCAGGAACGTCGCCGCGTCCTCGCCCACGTCCTCCCACCACACGTTCTGGATGGTGCAGCGGCCGAGGCAGTGCACGCCGTCGCCGGCCGGGGAGCCGATGATGACGTTCTTCAGCGTCGCGCCGTCAGAGAGCTCGAACATCGGGTCCTGGCTCTCGCTCTGGCCACCGTCGCCGATGCAGCAGTACCGCTTCATGCCGCCGTCGAGGGTCCCGCTGACCTTGATCGTGCCGCTCACGGACGCGGAGCCGCTGGCGGACGGCCACGCGCCGGTCGGGGTGCTGCCGCCGCCGGTGGTCGGGGTGCTGCCCCCGCCGCCGGAGCCCAGCTTGACCAGCTGCCACTGCTGGTTCGCGCCGTCGAGGTTCGTGTACCCGTCGAGCATGGCCCCGTCGGCGGTGGACCACTCCCAGGTCTCGATGACCTTGTTGCTGTGGCGGTTGACGAAGCGGACGTACCCGCCCGACGAGTCCTGCAGCCGGAAGTGCTGCGTGGTCGAGCCGTTGTCGGCGTTCTGCACGAGCTGCAGGCCGTCGGTGGCGTTGGGCAGGTCGAGCACCTTGCCGCTCATCACCGACTTGATCTTGTAGTACCCCGAGCCGGCGTCGACGAACTTCCACTGCTGGACGGCGAGGTCGTTGCGCGACCACTGGTTGACCGGCGCGCCGTCGTTCGTCGCCCAGTTGTAGACGTCGATGACCTTGCCGCTGTTGTGGTTGACGAACACGTACGTCGCGCTGGTGTCGACGGTGGCCGCGGACGCCGAGTTCGTGGCGACCAGCGTCACCCCCGCCACCGCGACGACACCGGACGCGGCGGCGAGCGCGAGCCGCACCCGCCGCCGCGTGGAACTGGATTGCATCTGCTCCTCCATTCAGGGGAAAGCGCTTTCCTGAACGGGAACCTAGGGCGTTTTCGAAACGCGCGTCAACCGCCTGCAACAAGCCTGCAACCGGCCCACGGGATGTTACGTAACATCGGCGATGGTCGCTGTAAATTACACCGTACGCTGGACAACGCCGGCTCTAGTTCAGGTCGAGGCGGGCGAGCTGGGTGCGGCTCGTGACGTTGAGCTTCGGGAACGCGCGGTACAGGTGGTAGCTCACCGTCTTCGGGCTGATGAACAGCGTCGCGGCGATCTCGCGGTTGGTCCGGCCCGCCGCGGCCAGGCGCACGATCTGCAGCTCCTGGGGGGACAGCGCGGCCAGGGAGTCACCCGCGCGGGCCGGGATCGCCTCGCCCGCCGCGCGCAGCTCCGCCCGCGCGCGCTCGGACCACGGGTCGGCGCCCAGACGGTCGAAAAGATCGGCGGCGGTACGCAGGTGCGTGCGCGCCTCGGTCTTACGGCGGTCGCGGCGCAGGCGCTCGCCCAGGATCAGATGGGTGCGGGCGGCCTCCCACGGGAAGTCGGCGGGAACGGTGTCGACCGGGGACAGCAGCGCGCGGCAGCGGGTCACGGCGGCCGTGGCCCAGGGCGACGGGCACGCCGCCGCCCAGGTCTCGAAGCGGGCGCAGGCGGCCTCGGCGCGGCCGCGGTGGCCGGCTCGGAGCGCGGCCTCGGCCCGGTCGGGGGTCAGGTACACGCCCTGGATGCGGCGGCCGGCCGGACCCGCGAGGGCGGACTCCAGGCGGTCCGAGGCCTCCGCGAAGCGACCCCGGCCCAGGTCCAGCAGGGCCAGGGCCCACACCGACCAGGCCTGATCGGCACCCCCGGCAATGCGTTCCTCGCCCCGGGCCGCGGCGATCCAGGCCAGGACGCCCTCGAGCTCGGCCCGCACCGTCGGGTCGGCGGGCAGCTGGAGGCCCTCGGCCGCCGTGGCCACCGCGTCGCGGAAGCGTCCCAGGTGCAGCTCGGCCGCGGCCAGGGTCGCGTGCGCGCGTGGCAGGCGGCCGACCGCGCCCTCGGCCCTCGCCCGGGCGGCCACCGAGGCGGCGATGTCGCGGCTCGCCTCGAAGGCGCCGATCAGGCCGGCGACGAAGGCCGCGTCGAGCCCGTCGGCCTCGGCGACCAGCTCGGCCATCGCGGCCACCCCCTCGGGCGGCGGTGCGGTGCCGTTCACGGCGGCCAGGGCGGCGTCGAGGCCGACGGCGGAGCGCAGGCCGCGCGCGTGCAGGAGGCGGGACACCTCGGCCAGGCGCGCCGCGTCGCCGAGCAGCCACGCGTTGCGGGCCGCGTCGAAGAGCATCGGGCCCGCGATCGACCGGGGCGCGTCGGCGGCGGCGGTCAGCAGCAGGTCGTGCGCGGTCGCCACGTCGCCGTCGTCGAAGGCCAGCTTGGCCCGCAACGCCAGAGCATGATCCAGAGGCAGGCGCTCCAGCAACGCCCGGACCTGGTCGGGCGGCCCGGCCGCGTCCGCGGCCTCGGCGGCGGCGACCAGACGAGCAACCCGACCGGTAGCTGGGCTCAGCTCCGCGGCACGGCGGAGGGCGGCGGCCGCGGCCGCGTAGCCCTTGCGGCCCCGAGCCCGCTCGGCCGCCTCCTCCAGGGCCGCCGCGGCCTCCTCGTCCGGGCCGGTCGCGGCGGCGGCCAGGTGCCAGGCGCGGCGGTCCGGGTCGTCGACGACGCCGGCGAGGGCGCGGTGCGCGGCGAGGCGACGGTCGAAGGTGGCGTGCCGGTACGCGGCGGCGCGCAGCAACGGATGCGTGAAGATGACGCGGCCGTCGACGACTTCGATGAGATGTCCGCGTTCCGCCTGCGCGAGTGTGTCCATCTCGGCACCGGCGCGCACGAGGGTGGCGAGGTCGGCCTCGTCGTCGGTAGCCGCCAGGAGCAGGGCCTCGGCCGGCAACGTGTCCAAACGTGCAGCGAAGGCCTGTTGAATGCGTTCGGGTAATGGCAGCGGGCGGTCATCGGCGCCGGACCGTGGCAGTTCGAGCAGCGCGAGGGGGTTGCCCGCGGCCTCGGCGACGATGCGGTCCCGGACGGCGGCGGGCACCGGCCCGATCAGGTGCGCGGCCGCGTCGGGCGACAGCGGCCGCAGCATGTGGTGGGGCAGATCCCCGAAGGCATCGCGGGTGGCCACCAGCAGGGCTACCGCCTCGGCCTCCAGGCGCCGCGCCGCGAAGAGCAGGGCCTGGGCGGAGGCGCGGTCGAGCCAGTGGGCGTCGTCGACGAAGCACGCGACCGGGCCCACCTCGGCCAGCAGCGACAGCACCGCCACGCCGATGAGCAGCTCGTCGCCGCCGGCCGCGGGGCCGAGCCCGAGCGCGGCCCGCAGCGCGTCGGCCTGCAGCGGAGGCAGGGCGTCGAGGCGGCCGAGCACGGGGTGCAGCAGCTGGTGGAGGGCGGCGAAGGGTACCTCCGCCTCGGTTTCGACCCCCGCGCACCGCAGCACCGTCATCCCGGCGGCGGCGTCGCGGGCCTGCCGCAGCAGTGCGGTCTTGCCGATGCCGGGGTCGCCGCGCAGCACCAGCACGGCGCTGGACCCGGCGCGGGCCCGGCCCAGCACGCGTGCGACAAGCGCCTGATCGGCCTCCCGCCCCCAGAGCACGATCACCGACCCTACCGCCCGTAGGGGCCCGACCGGTCATGTGTCCGGTACCGGCTGGGGTCCCGCGATTCCTAGCTTTTCGGTATGGGAGTGCAGTTGCAAGAGGTCATCCGGCGGTACCCGAACGGCGTCACCGCCCTCGACAACGTCTCCGTGGACTTCGGGCCCGGAACCTTCACGGCGGTCATGGGCCCCTCCGGCTCGGGCAAGTCGACGCTGCTGCAGTGCGCGGCGGGGCTGGACCGGCCGACGAGCGGGCGCGTGGTGCTCGACGGGCAGGACCTCACGGGGCTGAGCGAGCGGCGGCTGACCCTGCTGCGCAGGCGGCGGATCGGGTTCGTGTTCCAGGGGTTCAACCTGCTGCCGGCGCTCACCGCGCGGCAGAACGTGGGCCTGCCCATGCGGCTGGCCGGACAACGTACGGACCCGAACGCGCTCGAACGAGCGCTCCAAAGTGTCGGTTTGGGCGACCGGGGCGGACATCGGCCGCACGAGCTGTCCGGCGGGCAGCAGCAGCGGGTCGCGATCGCCCGGGCGCTCGTCACGAGGCCCGCGGTGCTGTTCGCGGACGAGCCGACCGGGGCCCTGGACACCGCGAGCGGAGGCGACGTGCTGCGGCTGCTGCGCGGGCTCGTCGACGAGCACGGCCAGACGATCGTGATGGTGACGCACGACCCTGTCGCCGCCTCGTTTGCGGACCGTATCGTCACCCTCACCGACGGTCGCGTCGTGCGTGAGTCGGTGCCGGCGTGATCCGCATCGCCGCGGCCACCATCAGGCTGCGCCGCCTGTCGTTCGTGGGCACCTTCATCGCGCTCGCGCTCGGCTCGGCGTTGATGGCCGCGCTCGGGCTGGTGCTCGACACGACGGTGACCGCGCCACCGAGACCCCCGCAGCGGTACTCCACCGTGCCCGTCGTCGTCGCCGGGTCCCAGACCCTCACCGTGCCGACCGGGCGGGGCGGGGCGAGCGCGCCGCTGGCCGAGCCGCGGGGCGTGCCGGCCGACGTCGTCGCCGCGTTCCCGGACGCGGTCGTGGACCGGGTCTTCCGCGCGTACTACGGCCGCGACGGGGTCGGGCGCCCCTGGTCGGCGCTCGGCCTCGACGGGCAGGCGCTGCGCCAGGGCCGGGCGCCGGCCGCGGACGACGAGATCGCGGTCGCCGACGGGCGGCTCGGCGACCGGGTGCCGGTCGTGACGGACGGCGGGCTCGTGCGGTACACCATCGTCGGCATCGTCACCGACGGACCGCAGCCGGCCGTCTTCTTCACCGACGCCCGCGCCGCCGCCCTCCACCCCCGCGTCGACGCGCTCGCGCTGACCCGCTCCGCGGACGATGTGCGTTCCGTCATCGGCGACCGCGCGATCGTGCTCACCGGACAGGATCGCGCGCGCCTCGACGCAAACCGCGAGCCGGATGCGCGCGATCGCAACAACGCCGCGACGATCGTGGGCATCGCGCTCGGGTTCGCCGCGTTCGTGGCGATCTTCGTCGTCGCGTCCACGTTCGCCTTCGCCGTGGCCCAGCGCCGGGCCGAGTTCGCCCTGCTGCGGGCCACGGGGGCGACCCCGGGACAGATCAGGCGGATGGTGTACGCCGAGGCGCTGCTCGTCGCCGTCACCGCCGCGGCCGCGGGCACCGCCGCGGGGCCGTGGCTCGCTGCCCGAATCTCGTCGCAATTTGTCCCCGCCTGGGTCTCCACGCTCAGCAACGCGCACTGGCCACTGTGGACTTCGTTCGGTACCGGTGCCGCCGTCGCTTTGCTCGGTGCGCTCGCCGCGGCCTGGCGGGCCGGCCGGGTGCGGCCCGGAGAAGCGCTGCGGGAGACGGCGGTCGAGCCGCGGGTCATGCCGCTGACACGGTGGGTGCTCGGCCTCGGGGTGCTGGGCACGGCGCTGGTCACGATGGCGGTCACGGCCATCGGCGACCCGGGCGCGGCGACGAACCGCAAGACGTACATGCCGGTCGTGATGCTGCTGGTCGCCGCGGCCGGGCTCCTCGCGCCGGCCCTGGTCCGGCCGGTGGCCCGGGCCGTGGCCGCGGCGCTGGACCGGCCGCGCGGGGCGACCGGCCTGGTCGCGTCGGCGTCGGCGCGGGCATCGGCGCGGCGGACGGCGGCGATCGCGGCGCCGGTGCTCGTGACCGTGGGGCTCGCGGCCGCCCTGCTCACCGCGTCGGCGCTGACCGACACCGCGAAGGTCGCGCTGGACAAGCCGCCGATCCCGGCCGCGGCGACGGTGGTGGCGACCGGCGGGGCGGGTCTGGATCAAGAGCTCGTTCGCGCACTGCCGGATGCACAGTTCTCGACGCCGACGAGCGTTTACACGCTGGAGGGCGACACCGCGCTCATCCGCCGCGAAGCCCTGGCGGTCACGTGGGTACCCGACGACGCGGTAATGGTGACGCCGGACCTCGCCCTGCCGGTCGGCTCGACGGCGCACGTGTGGCTCGCGGACGGCTCGCCGGCCGCGCTGCGCGTGATCGGCGAGCTGCCGCTGGGCAGCCCGGCGGACCTGCTGGTCGGCGCGGGCAACGCCTACTCGGCGCGGCCGACGGTGGCGTACCTGTCCGCGCGCGTCCCGATCCCGCCCGGACACAATGCGACGTATTCGAACGCTCGGACGGCCGGCCCGAGCGCGAGCCGCACCGGGCTGTTCGTGGTGCTCGCGATCGTGCTCGGCTACACCGCGCTCAGCCTCGTGAACACGCTGCTCATGGCCGCGCCGGACCGCGCCGGCGAGCACCGCACGCTGCGGTTGCTCGGCGCCCTGCGGTCGCAGATCCTGCGCGTTTCGCTGCTCGAAGTGCTCATTTCGGTGGCGATCGGTGTCGTACTCGCGTCCGCCTGCGCATTCATAGCCGTCGGCAGCCTGTGGCTCACGCTGCTACGCGTGACGGGCCCGCTGACGATCACGGTGCCGTGGTTGCCGCTCGGCGCGATTACCGCCGGCACGATCGCGCTGGCCCTGCTGACCGCGCTGGTCAGCGGTGCTCGCCCGGTTGCTCGCGCTTCCGGTGGCGGCGCACGTGGGTGAGCGCCTCGACGATCGCCTCGACGGGCTGTTCGCCCACCGCGCCGGTCAGCGGTGCACGTCCGGTTGCTCGCGCTTCCGGTGGCGGCGCACGTGGGTGAGCGCCTCGACGATCGCCTCGACGGGCTGTTCGCCCACCGCGCCGGGTCAGCGGTGCACGTCCGGTTGCTCGCGCTTCCGGTGGCGGCGCACGTGGGTGAGCGCCTCGACGATCGCCTCGACGGGCTGTTCCAGGTAGTTGAAGTCCGGCACGGCGACCGCCTCGGCGCGCTCGTGCAGGTTGGCCGGAGTGACGGTGTCGTCGATCCGTGCCACGTGGTGGTGCCCGTTGCGATCCATGACGCCCTCCTCAGCGGAGCCGGTGCACACCGCTATCATTGCACTGTGCAAGCACCTGGTCCAGCGGATGTCACCCCTCGTCGGGCCCGGGGTACTCGCGGCGGCGGTGGCGCCGCACCGGCACTGCGGCGTCGAGCTCCAGCCGCTTCAGGACGTCGTCGTCCCGATCCTGCTGCCGGGAGCTGATCTCTTCGGTCCGCGTCACGTCACGATCCATGACGCCCTCCTCGAACGGAGCCGGGGGTTGCATAATGTACTTAGATAATCGCACTATGCAACCCCCAGCGCCATCGAAGTTGACCACTCAGCCCATGGTCTTCTGCCCGTCGATCGACTCGCGCAGGAGATTCGCGAAGACCGCCGTGGTGTCGTCAGGCTTTCCGGCCGCGACGCTGAGCCGTGACCACGCCTCGAAGTACGGGTCGGACTGCCACGCGTCGGTGAAGAACTGCGCGCTCTCCAACTGCTCCAGGTACACGACATCGAGCAGCTTCTCGCTGCGCAGCCGCAGGATCGAGAACGAGGTGCCGGTGCCCGCGTGGCCGCCGGCGCTGTTCGGCAGCACCTGAATCCTGATGTACCGCCGCTCGTTGGCCTGGACGAGCGCCTTCAGCTGTTCGCGCATGACGTGCGGCCCGCCGATCTGCTGGCGGAGCGCGGCCTCTTCGACCACCGCCCACACGTGCGTCGAACGCTGCTCGTGCAGGATGCGCTGGCGCTCCATCCGCACGTCGACCCGGCGCCGAACCTCGGCCTCGTCGGTGTACCGCAGCCGCATGACCGCCTCGGCGTACGCCCGGGTCTGCAGCAGGCCGGGGATGAACTGCACCTCGTACGTCCTGATCAGGTGCGCCGCCGACTCGAGCAGCAGATAGGAGCAGAACCAGTCGGCCAGCAGGTCGCGGTGCTGGTACCACCATTGGCGGCTGCCGGCCCGGCGCGTGAGGTCGAGCATCGCCCGTTGCTCGGCGACGCTCGTGACCCCGTACAGGTCGAGCAGCCGCTCCAGGTCCTCTTCCTTCACCTTGACCCGGCCGAGCTCGAGCCGGCTGATCTTCGTTTCGTCGCCGCCGATGTGCCGCCCGGCCTCCGCGCGGCTGATGTCGCGCGCATTGCGGAAGTCCCGGAGCTGCCGGCCGATCATCTCCCAGACCACCTGCGGGCGGGCGGTGGCCGGCTCGGCCCGCGACGCCGATCCGGGCGCTTTCACCGCGACACCGGGCCCCGCCCGGCGATCGGCACGCGCGGTGGCCGGCTCGGCCCCCGACACCGGCCCGGGCGCCTTCACCGCAACACCGAGCCCCGCCCGGCGATCGGCACGCGCGGCCGCCGGCTCAGCCCCCGACACCGCCCGGCGATCGGCACGCGCGGCCGCTGGCTCAGCCCCCGACGCCGCCCGGCGATCGGCACGCGCGGCCGCCGGCTCAGCCCCCGACGCCGGTCCGGGCGCCTTCACCGCGACACCGAGCCCCGCCCGGCGAGCCGACCGGCGATCCGGTCGGCGAGGCTGACGCAGCCGACCCCGGCCACCACGGCCAGTTCCGGCTGCGCCAGCACGGCCCCGAGCACCGCGAGGCTCGTCAGCAGCGCTTCCAATGCGATTAAGCTCAGCAGCTCTCGTCTCGAGCCGTGCCCACACTGGCACCCCTCTAAGGTCACGCGCTGTATGGTGCCGACTTACCCTTGAGTAATACAAGTACATCTGCACGTGTGCATGCACGTGCAGACGCCCGGTGGTCAGCCCATGGTCTTCTGTCCGTCGATCGACTCGCGCAGGATGTCGGCGTGGCCGGAGTGCTGCGCGGTCTCGGCGAGGATGTGCGTGAACACGCGGCGGGCCGAGCGGCGCGCCCCCGGCTTGAACCAGGGGGCCGGCGGGAGCTCGTGGGAGGCGTCGAGGTCACACGTCTGCAGGAGTTTGTCGGTTTCGGCGGCGATTGCGTCGTACCGCTGCAGGATTTCGGCCAAAGTCTCGTCCTCCAGCAGTTTGAAGCCGTTGGCCCACTCCTGGAAGCCGCGCTCGTCCTCGGGCATGGCCACGGCGGCCGGGCCCTCGGTGATGAACCGCGCCCACTGCCGCTCGATCTCGCCCACGTGCTTGATCAGGCCGCCGAGGGTCAGCTCGCTCGCCGTGGGGCGCTGCCGCGCCTGCTCGTCGGTCAGGCCCTGCACGGTGTACTTGAGGAAGTGGCGAGCGACGCCCAGGGACTCCAGCAGGTCGGCGCGCTCGGCGGTATCAGTCGTCGTCATACCGGGAACTTTAAGCGGGGATGCGGTCAGCTTCTGGCCGCTTCCGCACAACCCACAGCGCGCTTCCGTACAGCCCGAGGCCGAGCAGGATGAACCCGATCGCCACCGCGTAGCTCCACGGCGACGGCAGGTACGTGGCCAGGAACCACGACATGTCCGCCTTACCGTTGAACACGAATATGAGCGCGACGATGCCCTGCGGGAAGAGCGGGATGGCGCCGAGGCCGAAGCCCAGGCCGGCGATGTTCTTCTGGGTCTTGGACAGCTCGTCGTAGCCCTTCATGGCCGACGACGCCGGCTTGCGGCCCGTGCGCATGGTGTCGAGCAGTTCGGGGCCGTGGGTGCGCAGCCGGCGCTCGGCGAGCCGGCCGAAGAGCCAGTAGCACAGCGCGCCCGTGACAACACCTACCGCAACCCCCGCCCAGCCGAGCCACAGCGCGGCCAGGCCCGCGGGCACGCCGGTCAGCAGGACGAGGAACAGCATGAGGTACGCCAGGCCGGTCAGCCCGCCGTCGTCCTCGCTGGTGCGCAGCGGGTTGCCGGTGCGGCGGTGCGGGTCGGTGGCCGGCACGAGCGCGTAGACCGAGACCAGCGGCACGAGGCCGGCCGCGCCGCCGAGCAGGGCGGCCAGGAGCGCCAGGATCAGCGGCCACGGACCGCCGACGATCGCGGTGCACACAACGGACAGTGCGATTGCGATCGTTCCCTGCGTGGTGATCCAGGCGAGCTGGCGGCCGCGGACGTCGGTGGCGCCCGGGGTCATCATCGTGAGCCACAGCGCGGTGCCGTCGGTGCCGTACAGGTTGGAGGCCATGCCGGCGGCCATCACGATGAAGATCGGCCCGGCGTACGGCAGCATCCCGTTCCAGCCGATCACCAGCGGACTCGCGGCGAACCAGAAGCCGTAAGCGAGTGCGAACGCGAGCTGGTGGTTACGGACAAGGTCGCGCGTCCAAGTGCGCATTTCCTTGGCGACGACGGCCCCGGCCGCGGTGGACGCGGTGATCGGGCGCTGTGCACGTCCGGACACTCGCGGACGACCGGCCCGGCGGCCGAGCAGCGCGGCCCAAAGACCGAGCAGCAGCAGTACCAGTGCAGCCAGTGCGCCAAGCGCCCACCACTGGCCCCGGACGGCCAGCAGGCCCCAGGACGAGGGCAGGTACCACACCGCGGCCGGCGTGCCCGCCACCCCGAACGCGACCATGAACACCCAGATCTGGCCGAGCGACGACAACACGACGCCGTTGATGACGCCCGCCACGATCGCGCCGACCCTGCTTCTCAAGGCAACGCCGACAACAGCGACGGCGATCTTCGACAACAACACGAAAACTGCCAATTGCAACAGCATCGCCGGTACCGCCACCAGCGCATTGACCACGCCCAGCCGCGCGCCGGCCACGATCAGCCCCGCGAGCGCCCCGAGCGTCACCAGCGGCGCGACGCCGACGAACGACGCGGTGAGCAGCCCGGCCGCGAGGCGCCGCGGCGAGATGCCGAGCATCGAGAAGTACTCCGGGCGCAGGGTCTCGTCCCCGCCGCCCATGAACACCGGGCCGAGCATCCAGCCCAGCAGCCACACGGCGAGCCCGGCGGCGAGATAGTCCGGGCTCAGGTACCCGAGGAAGGCGGTCCCGGCCGCCAGCAGGACCCCGATGGCCGCACCGGTGCCGGCCAGCTGGGCGCGCTGCCCGCGGTACGAGTGCCGCATCACCGCGACCTTCATCTGCGCCATGGTCATTTCGACAGCCACGACAGCTCCTTCGACATCCCGGCCCGCTCCCCGCCGACCAGCTCCACGAACGTCTCTTCCAGCGACCGCGCACCGCGCACGGACTCGAGCGGCCCCGCGGCGACGACCTTGCCGCCGTCGACCACCCCGACGTGGTCGCACAGCTGCTCGACCAGCGCCATGACGTGACTGGACAACACGATCGACCCGCCCGCGGCGACGAACCCGCGCAGAATCGTCTTGATGGTCGCCGCGGACACCGGATCGACAGCCTCGAACGGCTCATCGAGCACCAACAGCCGCGGAGCGTGCAACAACGCGGTGGCGAGCCCGATCTTCTTGCGCATACCGGTGCTGTACTCGATCACGAGCGTGCGTTCCGCGTCGTCCAGCTCGAGCACGGCGAGCAGCTCACTTGCGCGCTGCGCAACGACGCTCTTGTCCATCCCGCGCAGCAGCCCGAGGTACGTCAGCACCTCGCGCCCGGTAAGCCGCTCGGGCATCGCGAGGCCGTCGGGCAGCACCCCGACGAGCGCCTTGGCCTTGGCCGCCGTCCAAACGTCCTGTCCGAAGATGCGCGCCACGCCGCCATCCGGACGCAAAAGCCCAACTGCCATCGACAACGTGGTCGTCTTCCCGGCACCGTTCTGCCCGACAAGCCCGAAGAACGACCCTTGCGGCACAACGAGATCGATGGCGTCAACGGCGACCTTGTCCCCGAAGCGCTTGGTAAGCCTGGCAATCTCGAGCGCCGGCCCCGTTTCCTGTGACATGCCATTGAAGATAGGGGATCTTCAAAACGAGCGGACTGACGCTGATCCCCGGATCGGGGTGCAGATATCTACACCTGCGACCCACGCCCCATAAGGCCATCTGCGTTCAGAACCGGTCGCTGTGGTGACGTGACCCCGGTGACGAACGAGTGGCCCGCTCAAGTCCAGCAGCAACTACGCCGGTTCGCGGAGGAACGCGACTGGCCGCAGTACCACACCCCGCGCAACCTGCTGCTGGCCCTGGTCGGCGAGGTCGGAGAGCTGACCGAGCTGTACCAGTGGGACCCGGCGGAGCCACCCCCGTACCCCCGGGTGGCCGAGGAGATCGCCGACGTAATGATCTACCTCCTCCGCTTCGCCGACGTGACGGGCATCGACGTAGCGAAGGCGGTCGCGGACAAGATCGCCTACAACGAGACCCGTTTCCCGAAGGCCGCACGTTGAGCCGCCAGGCCGGGGAGGGCCACTTCGAGCGCGCGCCGAGACCCGTCACTCCGGAGGGCTGAACGCCGCCAGTTCGGCCCGCGAGCCCAGGTCGAGCTTCCTGAAGATCCGGCGCAGGTGGTAGTTCACCGTGTGCGCGCTGATGCCCAGCCTCGTCGCGATGTGGCGGTTGATCAGGCCCCTTCGCACGAGCCGGGCCACCTCCCGCTCCCGCTCGCTCAGCGCGGCCCAGCCGTTCGTCGTCTCGTTCCGCGCCGATGGCATGACGGCCACGACCACGATCTCCCGGTCTCCTGGCACGTCGGCCAGAACCCCGCGTAGTACCGCCTCCAGCGCGGCGATGTCGTACATGTCGACCCCCTGAACCGAACGCTTGGCGTTTAGTGGAACTTACTGGAAAATAGCGGAGGCATGCAACAACGTTTCTGGATGGAAGTGGGGATTGCTGGAAATTACTGGGAGGCGTACGGTCGGGGGCATGACCGGTGACGCGGAGGAGATCGAGCGCGAGCTCGCCGCCCTCCGGGCCCAGGTCCGGCAGGCCCGGGCGGCCGGCGATCGGCCGCGCGAGCGGGCGCTCCGAGCCCAGCAGCGCGCGCTCGAGACGGCCTGGGAGGAGTCGCTCGCGCCGGCGACGGCGACGGCGACGGCCACGGTCGCCGCGCCGCGCGAGGGCGGGTCGCTGCTGCCCCTGCGCGAGCAGGTCCACGGGGCGCTCACCCTGCTCGCCGTGCCGGCCACGCCCAAGTTGATCGCGCAGGTCTACAACGCGTGCTTCAGCGGCGACATCGACAGCGCCAAACTCACCAGCCTGCGCCGGGACGAGGAGCGGTCGTTCCGGATGAACGCGTTCGCGCGGCCGTACTACCTGTGCGCGGCCCTCGCCGCCGACCGCTTCTCGCCGGTGCGCGGGCTGCTCGCGATCTCCACGTGGCCACTCGAACAGCGGGTCATCGGCGCGCTCAGCCCGCGCGTCGACTTTCTCCGGGCGGCGGTCAGGATCGCGGAACACGTCGATCGTCTGCCTGATACCGACCGCGCCGCCGCGCGCCTACTGTGGCTGTTCGCCGAGAACATCCCGGGCGCGGCGGACGGCGTCGGCTCAGCAAAACCACAGGTCGTCATCCGCGCCGCCGAGAACGAACTGGCGACGCACGAACCGGTCGACCGGTCGCACCGCGAAGCGGCCGCCGCCCGGGCCCGGGCCCAGCTCGACGACGCCGGCCAGCTGTTCGGCGTCAGCCTGAAGGCGGTGCCCAAGACCGGCACCTGAGGCCGGCGCTGGTGCCGAACCGGCACGTGAACCACCGCGAAGGAAGTGCCACGTGAACAGCACCGAGGAGCGGCTCGCCGAACTGCGCGGGCCGGTACCGCCACTTCCCCACAACGCCCGCACGATCGCCGCGCTCACCACGAACCCCGGCTGCGCGCGCCGCGCAGTCATGGACGCCGCGGGTGTCGACAAACGCGCAATCGCCGCACGCGTCGGTTACGCCCCGCCCTACGGCCAGTCCCCGTTCGCCATCACGCGCACGCGAGCGTTCACCGCGCAGGTGAAGGCGAACGGCTGCGCGGAACTGCTGCGCCTGCTGCGCGAAACGCTGCAACTGGACATCAAGGAAGTGGCGTATCAGGACCTCGAGGACGCGGCCGGCAACGAGAGCCAGGAGGTGCGGCACAAGCTCGCCCGCCAGGTGCTCGGCGCCGCGGCGGAGCAGGTGAACGAGGCCGGCACGCTGTTCGACCACCCGCTGCTGCGACTGCCGGTCGGCGGCCGGCAGGTGTTTCTCGAGCCCGACCTCATCGCGTTTCAGTACCAGGGGATCTTCCACGTCATCGAGATCAAGTCTTTCGCGGTGATCGACGGCCAGGCCGACGGCGGGAAGGTGGCTTCGGCGGCGGTGCAGTCCGCGGTGTACGTCGTGGCGCTCCGACGGCTCCTGGACGAACTCGGACACGATCCGGCGACCGTTTCCGATCGAGTCGTGCTCGTCTGCCCCGAGAACTTCTCCAATCACGCGGTCGCCACGCGGCTGGACGTACGGCGGCAGCTGACGGTGCTCAGGCGGCAACTGCAGCACATGACGCGCATCGACGAGCGGTTGACGCACATCGACGACGACGTGACGTTCGACCTGGCCCCCGACCGTGACGGACGTCCGACGCGCGCGGTCGGCGAACTCTGCGACGCAATCGAACACATTCCCGCGCGGTACTCCCCCGAGTGCCTGTCGACCTGCGAGATGTCGTACTTCTGCCGCAACGAGGCCCGCGGCAGCACCCACGCGCTGGGCAAGTCGGTGGCCGAGGAGCTGGGCAGCGTGGCGACGGTCGAGACCGCGCTGCTGCTCGCCGCGGGCGCGCTCGAGCCTTCCCCCGAACAGCAGGAGGCGGCGACGGTACTGCGAGCCGCCCTGCGCCTGCGCGAAGAGTGCCTCGCATGAGCTCACTGACCGCTCTTGCACGAGCGTTGGCCGTTCGCGACCGGACCGCGCAGCCCATCACCACGGTGCGCCACGTCCACCTGGCCGAACGACCATTGGTCCTCATACCGCTGGCCCTGGCCGGCGAGGCGAACGCGCCATTGGCCGCGATGCTCGGCGACGACCCCGACCACCCGCGCCTGCTGCTCGTGCCACAACCGCGCAACCGCGACCAGCGCTTCCAGTTCGCGGCGGAGCTCGGACGCGCGTTCGTGTCGTACGTGGACAGCTTCGCGCGCCACCAGGAGGACGTGCGCGGCCGGCGCCGCTTCACCGACGCCCCGCAGATCCTCGTCCCCAACCCCGGCGGCGTCGAGTTCGTGCGGCTGTTCGGCCGCTCCACGAGGCTCCGCCGCACATACGGCGAGTACGCCGTTGCGCGCGTCGTGCCCCTGCTCGGACGCTGGCTGACGTACTTCGCCGAGCGCGCCGAACACCCCGGCTCGTCGCTGATGCTCGCGATGACCTCGGCGCTGAGCGCGCACTGGGCCACGGGTCAGAGCGCGATGGAGGACGCCAACCTGGCCGCGCTGCTCGCCTGGTTCGACGACGACCCGTTCGAGGCCGCGCGGGACGCCGAGGATCCGGAGATCTGGCCGCCGGCCGGCCCGGCGACCGACCCGGCGTTCGACGCGGCCACGCTGATGCCGGCCATCGAGCGGTACGCGCGCACCGACGCCGACACCGCGGCCCGCCAGGCGGCGCTCACCCGCCTCTCGGAGGCCCTGCGCAGCCAGCTGGAGCCGACGTGGCGACTGATGTGGCGCGGCGTCGAGCTGCTGCGTTCGCTGCGGCCGGGCGAGAGCGTGCTGGACCGCTGGGCCGAGGACCGCGACTCGTACACGAACTACGTCGACTACTTGCGCAGCGACGGCTCCCTGCCGCAGGCCCGCCGCGACAACGCCGTGGCCGCCGCCCGCCGCCTGAACCGTCTGGAGCGCGCGCAGGCCTCGTTCGACGCCCAACGAGCCCTGGACGACCCGCTGGTGATGGCCGAGTTCCGCCTTTCGGGCGAGGCTTTCGCGGGCTCGGTCGTCGCGGCCGACCCGACCCGCCTGGACGCCACGGGCCCGCGCCGCAAGCTCCGTCCACATGTGACGGTTCGCACCTCGGATCCGTTGCGCCTTGCCGTCGGTACCGACGTCCAAAGCCCTTCCCGCCGCGCTCAGACGGCCCGGATCGTCGAAATCGACGGCTCCGACGTCGTTCTGGAGCTGACGGGCGGCATGGGCCGCGCCCTCACCCCGGCGCCCGGCAGCGTCCCTGAGGTGGGCGAACAGGTCACGTACAGCACCGTGTCGACGGGTTTCCAGCCCGGGGGCAACTTCCCGCCGGTCGAGGACACGCCCTGGACCCACGGCGGCCCGCCCCCTCCGCCGGAGCCGACGGAGGAAGACGCCGTGGAGGCCTGGTCATGACCGACGTGCTGCCCGCGGTGATGGAACACCTGCAGTTCGCGGACGCTCCCGGAGTGGTCGTCGACTCGCCCCCGGGCGCGGGAAAATCCACCCTGGTCGTACGCGCTGCACGCCACATCGCCGAAAGCGGCGAACCGCTGGCCATCGTGGCACAAACGAACGAGCAGGTGGACGATCTGATCGCCAACCTGGCCCGCTCGGCCCCGACGTTGCCGATCGGCCGCCTGTCGGCGCAGGGTTATGTCCCCGTGCCGCGAATTGCGACACAAAACAACGTCACGGTGGACAACGCGATCGCCGGCCTGGCCGGCTCCGCCGTGGTGATCGGCACCGCGGCCAAGTGGTCGACCCTGACCCAGGGCGCGTGGCCGTGGGCGATCGTCGACGAGGCGTACCAGATGCGCTCGGACGCCCTGCTGCAGATCGCGGGCCGCTTCGACCGCACCCTCTTCGTGGGCGACCCGGGCCAGCTGGACCCCTTCTCCACGGTGGACACCGAGCGCTGGGCCGGCCTGTCGTGGGACCCGCAGTTGAGCGCCGTGGCGGTACTGCTGCGCCACAATCCCGAGATCCCGGTCCACCGCCTGCCGGTGTCCTGGCGCCTCCCGGCCACGGCCGCACCGGTGATCTCCGAGGCCTTCTACCCGTTTACGGGCTTCACGTCCGGCACCGCACACTCCGACCGTTCGTTGTCGTTCGCCACGCACGCCTTCGGTTCGTCCCCAGTGGACAGGACCCTGGAGACCGCCGCGGCAACCGGCTGGGCGTTGCACGAACTACCGGCCCGGCACACCATGCGCACGGACGACGAGGTGGCCCGGGCCTGCGCCGCGGTCGCCCTGCGCCTGCTGGAACGCGGCCCGGTGGCGGTCTCGGAGAAGTCCCGGGCGGGCGCGCAGGTAACGGCGGACCGAATCGCCATCGGCACGGCGCACCGCGACCAGGCCGCGGCGGTACGCCAACACCTTCCGCCGAATTCGGGCATCACGGTGGACACGGCGAACCGTCTCCAGGGCCGCGAGTACGACGTAACCGTGATTTGGCACCCACTGTCGGGCCGCCGGGATGCAACGGCCTTCCACCTGGAGGCGGGCCGCCTTTGCGTGCTGACATCGCGCCATCGACACGCGTGCATCGCGGTCGCGCGGGCGGGAATCTCGGAACTGCTGGACGCCCACCCGTCAACGGGCCGCGTGTACCTGAACGAAATCGTGAAGTTCCCGGACGGCTGGGAGGCGAACCAGGCCGTCATGTCCCACCTCGAACAACACCGCGTACCGGCCTGACAGCGGACACCGCGTGGACCCGGGGCAGTCGCCGCGACGTGAACGATCTGCCCGCGGGGGCACAATGCCGCGCAGCAATGGCAGTTCGTGAACGGCAAGCTGTGCAGCCCGGCCAACGGTACGCAGCTTCCGGCAGTGATCCCCGCACACGGCCCGTACTCCCCCAGAGTTCGGGCCGTGTGTTTCTGTCATCGGTCGCCGAGCCCACCCAGCGCGAGGGCGGCGAACACGGCGAGGAAGAACCCGAGGATGATCAGTTCCCCGGTCGTCTGCCACGCCGCGCGGTTCGCCTCGCCGGCGAGGGCGTTGGCGCCTCTGAGGCTACGCCAGGCACGGCGGGCCATGGCGTACAGAAATCCGAGCCCGAAGCCGACCACACCGCCGGCCAGGAATCCCCCCAACGTGACATGAGTTGAATGGTCCATCAGGCGAAAGTGACAGAGCCATAGCTCGACGTGAATCGGCGGAAAGGCCGATGGATTCGGCTAAACGTGCAGTTTCCGCCACTCGCCGCCCGTTAGCGCGTACTGCACCTCGGGCGCCCCGTCCAGCGAAAACGTGGCGACGTGACGCAGACCGGATTTCTTCATCACACGGCGTGATCCCGCGTTGGCGGCCATTGTCTCGGCGAACACGCGCGCAACGCCGACAACGTCAAAACCGCGCACAATGAGTGCGCGGCAAACCTCGGTTGCGTAACCATTCCCCCACGCTTCGTGCCGGAGGCGGTACCCGATCTCGATACCCGAGCGATCGACGTCGACGGGCGGACCGTCGCCGCGGTGCGGGCGGAAGAAGACCCAGCCGAGGAACTTTCCGCCGGCCTCGATGATCCAGTAGCCGAGGTCGTCGCCGCGCTCGTAGTAGGCCAGCAGGTGCGGCATCATGTCGCGGATCCGCTCGCGGGGCGTGGGGTGGCCGCCGTTGAGGTAGCGCATGACCTCGGGGTCGCTGTCCAGCTCGACGAGATTGTCGACGTCGTCCGCGGTGAGCCGGCGCAGTTGCAGCCGCTCGGTCTCCAGGTGCATCACAACAGGGTGCCCTGGACCGGGAACGTCAGGCGAGCGGTGGTGATGCTCTCCAGGATCTGGTCCTCGTTCAGTTCACGGTCCATCACACGCGCGTAGTTGCGGCCGCGGTTGTGCGTATTGCGCATTCGCACGACGTTCGGGAAGCGGCCCACCGCGCGCATGTCGCCCAGGCCCGACAGGAAGATGAGCTGGATGCCGTTCGCGGCGGCCACCCGGCGCTGAAGGTCCAGGAAGGCCACGTAGTTGGCGGTGCCCAGCGGGTTGTCCATCGGCAGCACGCCCAGGCCCGGCACGTCGCCGCCGCGGTTGGCCGCACGCAGGCGGGCCAGCATGCAGAAGAGCAGCAGGCCGATCGTCACCTTCTCGCCGCCGCTCCACTTGCTCATCAGCTCGACCGGCTGGCGGTCGTCCGTCAGCTCGGTCGACGGCTTCAGCACCCGCGCCACGAAGTTGCCGCGGCCCACGACCGCGGCGATCGCCTCCCAGGCCAGGGCCAGGCCATCCGGGATCGGGTCCTTGCCGGCGACGAGCTTGTCGACCAAACGCTCAACGCGACTGCGCAACGTGGCGTCGCTGGTGTCCACACTCGAGCGCGGGCCGACGTCGAGGAAGCGCCGGTTGCGCAAATGGCCGGCCAGACCTGGCGGAAGCTGCGCGTGGTGCTGCGCCCGCTGCAGCGTTTTGAGGCCCTCGCGCACTTCCGCGCACAACGCCGTCACCACGAGGTGTTTGTCTCTGTCCACGGCGTCCAGCTCACCGGCCAGGCCGTGACGGTAGGTGGCCAGTTGCTGACCCAACAGTTCCGTACCGTCGAAGTCGAGGCGGCCGTCGCGGAAGCGGTCGCGCACCTCGGGGCTCACGGTGGCGAAGCGCTCCTCGGACGCCCAGCGGTCGGCCCGGTGCGCCTCGGCGGTGAGCCGGTTGCGGGCCGCGGTCACGGCGCGGTCGGCGGATTGCAGCGCCCGGCGCGCGCCGCGGGCCATCTCGCGCGCGGCGTCGACGTCACCGGCGAACGGGGCCGCCTCCGCGGGCTCGGTGTCCTCGGTCAGGTCGGTGACGAGCTGCTGCAGGTCATCGGCGCGGCGCCGGGCCGCACTCGCATCAACCTCGGCGGCGCCCGCCGCGTCGCGGGCGGACTGCTCCGCGGCGCGCGACGCTTCGAGACGGTATTGAGCCGCATCGGCCAGGGCGGTGGCTTCCTCCGAAGACGACAACTCCGCGCCATCGCCGCGCAAATGAGCGGAATCGCCGTGCGCAACAGCGCCAGGGCCGTGCACATCAGCGCCACCGCCATGCACGAACGCGCGACCGCCATGCACGAACCCGCGACCGTCGACGACACCATGAGCGCTCGAAAGCGTCGCGTCGGCAGTGGCCTCCTCCGGAGATGAAGAATCCGCACCGTCGCGCTGCACGAACGTGCAGCCTTCGAGGATTCGGCGCGCGTTGGCCAAGGCCGCGCCGGCCAGGGTCGCGTCGCGCTGGGCGTCCAGGAACGCACGCTCCGCCCGGCCGATCTCCCGACGCACCGTTGCCGGGTCCGCGGTGTCCAGTAAACCCTGCGCAGTTGCGCGTTCGGTCGGTGCGAACTGCTCGATCTCATCGTCGAGCGCGGAGAGCTGGCTCGCAATCTCAGCGATCGTCGCCTCCAGCGCCGAGCCGGACGTCTGGCGGAGGTAGGCATCGTGCGCAGCCTGGTAAGCGTTTGTCGCCTCGACAAGCGAAGGCAGCGAATCAAGGCCTGACAACGAGCCGTCGACCGGAACGTTCGCAACGCGCTGCAGATCCTCGCAGCGCACCCGGTAGTCGTGCACGGTCGCGGCGTCGCGGGTGGCGTCCGCGGACAACTGCGACGCCGCGGCCGCGGCGGAAAGCTCCGCCTCCGAAGCCGACCCCAGCTCGGCAAGCAGTTCGGCCCGCAAGGCCGGCAGCTCGGACAGCTCGGTGCGCATTCGTGCAGCATCCGGCGCCCGGCGCGCAAGGTCGGACAAAGCCGCAATGCGAATGGTCAACCGTCGGCGGCGCTCGGCCAAGTCGCCCCGCGCGCGCTCCAGCGACGCCGCACGCTCGTCGAGCAGCAAACGCGTCTCCTGCAACGACGCCAGACGCTCCTCCGCAACCCGCAGCGCCGCCGTCAACCGCGCCGACGAGGCCTCCAGGTGCTCCCGATGCCCGGCGGGGCAGCGCGCGGCCAGGTCGAGCAGGCGACCCCGCAGGCGCAGATCACGATCGCGCGACTCCAGCAGATCGTGGACACGCTGGTTGCGCTCGTCCCGCCCCCGATTGCGGCGATCGACCTCCGACGCCGCGGCGGTCCGGTCGTACATCGCGGACGCCGGCGGCAGCACGAACCCGACCGGCTTGGCGGACTCCGAGTCGACAATGGACTGCAGATCGCCGGTCGCGGCCACCTGCACGGCCGAGGTGGGATACAGCTCCGCTGAGGCCAGCACCGAACGCGCCCGCTCCAGATCGGCGGCGTCGTGCACGAGCAGGCCGCCCACCAGATGCGGCGCGTCGGCGATGACGGCCGGCCAGGCTGCGGGCGGTACCGAATCCGCCAAATGATGCCAGCCTGTCGTCGCCGGAATCCGCTCCGCGGCCAGGACGTCCGCGGCCCGGGCGAGGTCCAGCGCGGCCGGGAGCAGCCCCCGCGCCGAGGCGAGCGCCTGCACCGCCCGGTCGTCCTCCGCGTCGGCGACGGCGAGCTGGATGCGGTGCCGGTCGGCGGTGATGACCGCCTCGGTGAGCAGGTCCACAAGGGACCGTTGCGAATCGATCGGGTCGACGCGGTCCCGCTCGGCGAGCGCGGCCAGCCGCGGATCCCCGCCCAGCGCCTCGATCTCGGCCAGCAACGGGCCCAGCGAGGCGTCGAGGACGGCCTTGTCGCGCGACAGCTCCGTAAGGGCGGCCTGAGCGAGCGCGCGCTCGCGTTCGTAGGCGGCCCGCTCGGAGTCCAATGTGGACAAGGCCAGCGGGATCCCGTGCTCGATCCGTTGCGCGGCGTCGGCCTCGGCCGCGGAGGCGTTCGTCAGCGCACGATCGAGGTCGAAGCCGTCGAGGTGCTCGGCCGCCGCCGAGAGGTCCCGGTCGTAAGCGGATACCTGGGCCGAGATGGTGCGCTGCTGGGCGTCGAGGCTGCCGAGCCGGCCCCGCAGCGAGTCGGCGAGGGTACGCGCCGCGGCCTGACGTTCACGCGCGGCCGCGGCCTGCGCCAGCACGGACTCGACGCGGACCTCGAGCTCGCCCAGGGCCTGGAGCAACACCGCGAGGAGCACCGCCGCGGCCGAGGCCCGGTCGCGCCGCAGCGGAGCCGCGCCCGCCTCGGCCTGCTCCTGCCGGCGGCGGGCGGCCTCCAGGCGCTGGGCCTGCTCGACGTGGCGGATGAGCGCCGGCACCAGCTGCCAGGACCGGTGCGCGTGGCGGCGCTCGCCGACGAGCGCGTCGGCCGAACGCGCGGCCGCCTCGGCGCGCGCGTGGGCCAGGCCGGCGGCGCGCCATCGATAGAACCGTACGTGCTCATCCAGAGTCGCGGACTCGGCCGTTGCTCGCAGTACCGCCGAATGCGCCTCCGCGGCGCGGGAGTCGTGACCCTCGGCGGCGGTCGCGGCCGACCGGACGGCGGCGCTCAGCGCGCCCGCGAGCCCGGCCGCGTCGAGGCGGGCGGCGCGCGCGGCGAGCTCGGCGGCGACCAGCGCGTCCCGGGTGGTGGCCAGGCCGGTGAGCAGCGCAGAGGCCTCGTCGCAGAAGGCGACCTCGGCGCGCAGTCGCGGCTGGCGGGCGAGGCGGTCGCGGGTGGTGCGCAGGATGCCGGCGACCTTGCCGGCCGAGGTCGGTTCGGTGACCAGGGTCAGCAGGTACTGCACGAACTCGTCGGCGGTCCGGAACCTGAAGTGATGCTCGATGCCGCCCTCGGTCGCGTTGATCTTCAGGATGGCGGTGAACAGGCCCGGGTCGAGCCCGCGGTCCTGCAGCGCCTGCGACCAGCGCTCCTGCTTCGTGGTGACGACCGGCTCGGCCTCGAACGGCAGGCCCTCGACCGCCCTCGCGAAGTCCTTGAGCTCGGCGCCGAACGGGAGCTGTTCGATCTCGACGCCGGCGGTGGGCGTGAACGCGTACCAGGTCTGGCGCAGCCGCTCGTGGGAAGCGTTCGGGTCCGAAGGTTGTGCGCGGTCGGCCCACTCGTAGACGCCGCCGGTGACCAGCCGCTGCCCGGTGGGGTCGATCCACTCGACGACGACGTGCGCGGTGTCGGAGCCCAGGACGCAGTCCTCGAGGTGCCGCCCGGTCGTCGCGGTGGCGAGGAAGTCGCGTCGGTCCGGGCGGATCAGCGCGCACAGCAGCGCGATGAGCGTGGACTTCCCGCCGCCGTTGCGCATCCACAGGATGGTGTCCAGCGGGCTGCCGTCGCGGCCCGTCAAATCCAGCCACACCTCGCGAAATCGCGCGGCCGGCGACCCGATCCGGTCAAGGTGAACACGTCGAATTCGCCAGAGGCGAGCAGGGGCGGCCATCAGTGCTTTACCGACCTCATGGCCTCCAGCGCCTCGCCACCCGCCACGTCGGCCACCAGCAAACGGAAGCGGTCCGTGAGCTGGTACGTGCTCGGCCCGAGCTGCGCCATGGGCCGCGCGGCCCCCCGCTCCACGAGCCACCCGAGCACCTCGGCGACCGCGAACTGCGTGCACCCCTTGGCCGGCCCGGGCTGGCGGTCCTTGGGCCGGAACGCGGCCGTGCGCCGGTACACCTCGGCCGCCCGGCGCGCCTGACCGTCCACTGTGTGCTCCTCGCCCGGGATCGCGAGGATCCGATCGATCGTGTCCCGGATGAACTTGTCGAGCGCGGCGACCTCGACCGTCTTCACCTCGGCGCTGTCGAGGTCCGCCTCCTGCGGGAACGCGTACGCGGCGACGCCCAGCACGATCAGCCCCGCGATGAGCTTCTCGTCGGCGGACATGCCGGTGCTGCGCAGATCCCCCATCCGCACCGCGAAGACGCTGCCCGGGTAGGTGCTGAGCACGAGCCCGGTCCGCACCGGCGCGCCGAGCACGACCAGCCCGAGCCCGCTCGCGAGGGTGTCCACCGTGTCGCGGAACAGCGTCTGGGTGCGGTACCGCTCGAGCAGCTTCCCGTACGGATTGCCGTCGGTCGGACGCGCACTCGTGCGCAGCCCCAGCGCGACCAGCTCCGCCGCGGCACGGACGTCCTCGATGGGTACCGTCACGCTTCCTGCTCCTCCTCTGTGTACATCACGCGCAGGTCATCGCCCCACACCAACGGGTGATCGAGTTGTCCGCCCGTTCGTTCGGTGTGTATCGCGGCGAGACCGGCACCACGCTGCTCTCCCGGCTCGACGACGTCGGGCGCGTAGGCCCAGAGCGCGGAGAGCAGAACCAGCTCAGCGGTCTGATCATGATCCAGGTCCTGAAGTAACGCAGAGAGCAGCACCGGCTGCCGCGAGGCACGCTTGAGGATGCGCGTGACCTCGGCGACGACGGCCGGCGGATAGGCCTGCAGCTCGGCGCCCTCGCTCTCCCCCGGCTCCTCGTCCTCGTCGTCCTCGGCCCCGGCGAGCCGCGGCGGCGCCAGCAGCACGTCGACGAGATTGTCGAGCTGCAACAGCCGCGGGATCTGCAGCCCGACGACACGGTCCCCGAACGCCTCGACGACCGCTGTCGCCGGCTCACTGGGCAGCTTCAGGACGGGATGGAGCAGTTCCCGCTCAATATTCAACAGCCGCAGGTGTACGCGTCGAGCAAACACCTGTTGCAGCTGTGCCTCGAGGAAGATCGTCCGGGCGTCGCTGACGCGCTCGGCCAGGTCCAGATGCACCTGCCGGATGCGCCGGAGCGTGTCGACGAGGTCACCGGATGCGCGCCGGACCGCGGAGTCCGTCTCGGTGTCGATGCCGGCCGCGACATGATTGAGCACCTCGGCGTCGGCCGCGATGCGCGCTTCGACATGTTCGCGTGCGCGTTGCAGGCGCGGCGGCACATCGTTCACCCAGTCGACCGAACGAACGTCTCTTTGTGTCGCATCGAGGATGTCCGCGAGCGAGGCGGACATCGCGACGGACACCCGCTCGGCCTGCATGGCGGTGCGGCCGGCCGCCTCGAACCGCCGGTCCCGCAGCTGCCGCTGGAGCACCACGGAGAACGCGGCCTCGGCGTCGTCGACGTCGAGGTCGAGCCCGGACAGGTACAACATGACGGCCTGCGGCGAAGCGAGCACCACGGCGCCGTCGGGCCCGTCCTGGAGCTGCAGCAGCCGGAACGCGTACTCCTCGGAATTGCCGAAGGTGTACACGAACGCGCGCTGGTTGTCGGCGTCGTTGAGCAGCCCCTTGACCACCCACCGCGCCGCGTCCTCGTGCTGGTGCGACGGGCCGGGCCGCATCCGCCCGGCCAGCTCGGCGATCGACTCGATCAGCTCGGCGAGCGTGAGCGCCCGGGCGAACCCGAGCGAGGCCACGGCCAGGTCGACCGCCGCGAGCGCGAGTTGCCGCAGGTCATAGGCCTCGTGGACGTCGGCGTAGGCGGCATTGCGCACGAGCCGCGCGACCGGGTCGGTGAGGATGAGCGCCCGCCACCGCGCGCGCATCGAGGCATGCCCGACCGGCGAGGCAACGAAGGGCTCGGTCACCCGCTGCCCTCCCCTGCCTCGCCGGAATGTCTCGGTCTTACCGTAGCAACCACTTTCGCGAGATCTGGAACAGCGAAATCGGGTGTGACGTGCGACCGAACCGCGTCGACCACTGGTGCTGGTCGCCGGCCTGCAGCGTGCCGCCGTTGATGTCGATCGGGACCTGGTACGACCACACCGCGACGCCGCTCGGGTTGAGCTGATAGGTGCGGTAGCTCAGCTTGCCGATGCGGCTCAGCTTCACGGTCCCGCGTCGGGAAGGGTCGCCTCGACGCCTTCCCGCTGCACCTTGACGACCGCGGTGGAGTTGGGGTTCGCGCCGCTGGAGGTGGTGAGGATGCCTTCGGTGTTGCCGCGCCGGACCGTGGCGCAGGGCGCGATCCGCGGCAGCGCGGAAAGGCCCTCGGCGGGCTCGCGGGCCGCCTGGGCCGCGGTGCCGAGCGCCGCCAGCACTCCGGCCGCGACCGCCGTGGCGGCCCCGATCGTTCGACGAACTCTCATCGCCGGACGAGTGGCTGGCGTTCGGCGCCAGCCCTCGTGACCATCGGTGCGGTTGCACCCCCGTAACCAGGGTGTGCAACCGCCGCACCGGCCGGGCAGGGGTTGCCCGTTGGCAATGCCTGTCAATACCCCGCGACCGCGGCGGCGAGCTCCGGCAGCAGTTCCCGCACGTGCGGCCGGGACGACCAGCGGTTCAGCTCCCGGCTCAGCCGGCGCAGGTCGGCGGCGATCGTGGCCGACCCGGTCGCGGCGCACCACTGCAGGACCCGCCGCGCCTCGGCACAGCCCCGCTCAACGTCCCCGACCCCGACGAGGGCCAGCGCGTACCGCGCGCCGATGCGTGCGCGCATGCGGTACGCGTACGGCGGCGTGCGCTCCAGCTGGTCACGCAGCAGCCCGGCGGCGCGCGCCGCATCGCCGAGGTCGACAAGCGAGAAGCCGGCCGCCATGTCGTTGAGGTCGGTGACGTTTGTCGTGCCCAGCGCGGGCAGCGGGCCGCGGGTCTCCGGCTCGGACAGCCAGCGCTCGGCGCGCTCGAGCGCCCGGTGGCACTGCGAAACCGAGCCTCCGATGGCGTACCCCTGCGCCTCCCGCTGCGCCGCGAGCCCCCGGACCCGGCTGCCGCAGTCGAGCCGCTGGGCCTGTTGCGCCAGCGCGACGGTCTCTTCGTGGCGGAGTTGGTACATGGCCAGCTCGGCCCGGCGCACCAGCGCGTACCCGCGCAGGCTCCGGTCGCCGCCCTCGTCCGCGAGCTCGACCGCACGGTCCGTCCAGTACCGCGCGTGCTCGTCGTTGCCGCTCTCCTGCGCCATCCACCCGGTGTACTCGGCGTAGCGGGCGGCGAGCTGCCACAGCGGCGGGCCCGCGGTACCGGTGGCGGCGCCAGCGGCCGCTTCGAGCTCGCGGGTGTGCAGGATGAGGTGCGGCAGCAGCGAGGACGGCGCGGTGGCCTGGCCCCGGCCGCGCAGCATGTCGAACATCAGCCGGTACCACTCGTAGTGGTCGTGGCCCGCGTCGGGCCCACCGGCCGCCGGCCACGCGAACCGGTCGGCGAAGCCCCCGGCGCCGTCGCGGGCGACGTACACGACCTCGACGCCGTCGCCGGGCCGCCGCGGGGCGCGACCGGCGCGGCGGCCCCGGGCGGGCGCCGGCGCCTCGGCCAGCCCCGCGAGGCCGCCCTTCGCCTTGAACGCGTTGTCGACTGCCCGGGCGAACTCCGGGCTCGGCAGCTGTACGCCATTCTCGATCTTACTGAGATGGCTCTTGTGGTAATGCACCTCGTCGGCCAGGCGGCTCAGCGACCATCCCGCCGCCAGTCGCAGGCGCCGCATTTCGGGGCCGAATTTCTCTGCCACGGTGCCTCCGAGTAATGCTTCCGACGCGTAAAGTCGCGCCCGCCGGGCGGGGGTTTCCATCAAGCATCGGGCCTGCGCGCAAGTGCCGCCAGGCACTATTCTGCCACGCTCGCCAATACCCGGAATGGTGCAGAATTCGGCCAGTTCCCGATGGCCCTTCCGGTCGCCCGGACACGGTCTGAGCGGGACGATCGGGCCGCCCGGCCGAGCCGTCCGGGCACAATCGGCAACCTCCACCGATTGAGCTACACGCAACACCTTGCCGACGCCGGAATCAGCGGCGAAGCTTTGCACTCGCAATCGAGAAAAGGGGCCGACGCACCGATGATCGACATTATGATCAGCTATCGAACCGCGGACGAGCCACTCGCCGCGGTGCTGATCGATCAAGCTCTGACCCAGCGGATCGGGGCGCGGGTCTTTCGTGATCACCGATCGATTCCACCCGGCGCCGCCTATCCGGCCGAGATCTGGACCGCCGTCGGGCAGTGCCGCGTCCTCGCGGTCGTGATCGGCTCGCGCTGGCTGGAGCGGGGCGAGGACGGTCGCCGGCGCATCGACGACCCCAAGGACTACGTCCGCCGCGAGGTCGCGGAGGCCCTGCGCCGCGAGGCCGTCGTGGTCCCGATCCTCGTCGGCGACTCGGAGCTGCCCCCGGCGGGCGAGCTGCCGCTGGAGCTGCGGGGGCTGGCGCTGTGCCAGTACCGCACGCTGCGTTTCCGCGACGCCGTCCAGGACGCCGACCGGCTGGCCGACGAGCTCGTCGCGATGCTGGACGAGCCGGCGACCGACCCGGACCCGGCGCCGGCGGCGCCGAGCGTGGTGAACAACTTCCACGGACGGGTGGACGTCAGCAACGGCGTCTTCGGCATCGTCAAGCACTACCAGGCGTAGCGCGTGACCACGGAGACAGCGCCGGAAGAGGCCGCAGACGAGGCCGCGGAAGAAGCCGCACCGGCCGAACCCGGGCCGGCCGAACCAACCGAGCCGGCCGAACCAACCGAGCCGGCCGAACCGCCGGCGGACAAGCCCAAGGAGACGCCCGACCTCGACCTGGGCCGGGTGGTCGAGGACCAGGCCCGGGCCACGCGCGCCGAGAACGAGAAGATCCGCGAGCAGGTCAGCAACGTCAACATGCACTTCTACTCCGAGGTCAACGCCACCGGCGCCCAGTTCGGCGTGCTCGACGACGGCGAGCGCCGCGCCGGCGGGCAGCGGAAGGTGACCGGCAAGCTCAGCGCCGCGGAGATCGACGCCATCACCTCGACCTACGCCGAGCCGGAGTGCTTCCCCGACACGGTGGCGAAGCTGCAGCAGGACCGCGTGGTCGTCATCGAGGGGCGCCCGGGCCTCGGCCGGCGGGCCGGCGCGATAAGCCTGCTGCGCCGGGTCACCCGCGACGAGATCGTCGTGCTGTCGCCACTGAGCACGCCCCAGCAGCTGACCGAGCGCGTGTACGAGGCGGCCAAGGGCTACCTCGTGCTCGACCAGGTCCGCGAGCGCGGCCGGGCGGACGTCGAGTTCAGCTGGTCGAGCCTTCGCCAGCACGTCGATGCGGCCAAGGCGTTCCTCGTCATCACCAACGACTACGTCGGCGTCGCGGCCGGCTCGATCGCCCGCGTGCCCTGGAGCTGCCCGCCCGTGGCCGAGGTACTGCGCGCGCATCTGGCCGGCCACCCGGACCTCGAACAGACCGTCGCCGCCGTGCTCGCCTCGCTGCCCGAGGACGCCTCGCCGGCCAAGGTGGCGGCCCTCGCCGCGAGAATCCGCGACGAGGGGCTGACCGTCGACGAGGCGCTGCGCAAGCAGGACGAGAGCGCCGAGCGGCAGGTGCGCGAGTGGTTCGCCGGCGGCCCCAGCCAGCGCGAGCTGCACGCCGTGACGGCCGCGTGCTTCCTGGCCGGCACCGACGTGCGCACCTACGAGACGCTGCTGGAGCTGCTGCACGAGATCATGGCGCAGCGGGTCGAGGGCCGCGCGGCACGGGCCGAGCTCCGCCGCCGCGACGCCTCGATCTTCGGCGAGCGCGAGGCCCGGCTGCACGACACGAGCCTTATCGTCATGTCCGACGTGCCGTGGCGCGGCGGCACCATCCAGCGGATCGAGTTCAAGGAGCCCGCCTACCGCCGGTACGTCCTGGCCGTGCTGTGGCGCTCGCAGACGATCCACTTCTGGAACGCCGTGCGCGAATGGCTCGACGCCGCGGTGGCGACCGACGCCGGCGACGTGACCGCGATCAGCAGCGGCCTGGCCTGGCTGGCCTGCTGCAGCGTCGACGAGGTGCAGCGCTCCTACCTGGACCGCTGGTCGACGGGCGCGATCGGGCTGCCGGGCCAGGTCATGACCGCGTACGTCCTGTGGCTGCTGTGCCACCGCGACGGGCTCGAGCCCGTCGCCCTCGAGACGGCGGTCCGCTGGGCCCAGGACAAGGCCGCGGCCCGGCGCTGGACCGCGGCCGTCGCCCTCGGCGGCGAGCTCGGCATGTTCTTCCCGTCCGACGCGGTGAACCGGCTCTGGCAGCTCGGCTCCCAGACCCGCGACGACGTGCTGTTCACGGTCAGCTGCATCGCGATGGCCAACCTGTTCACCACGCTGCGCGACGACGAGCACGGCGACCCGAGCATCGTGCTGGGCCTGCTGGAGAAGAAGATGGCCAGCTTCGGCACCGGCGACGGGCGCCGCCCGGGCAAGGGGCCGATGCCGTGGACGCAGCTCGTGCACCTGCGCGACCTCACGATGCTGATGACTCTCTCGGTCGTGCGCACCCGGAGCTTCCGCACCACGCGGCCGGCCATCGCCGAGTACCTCTACACCGACCAGGACCGGATGGAGCAGATCGCCCGGATCTGGGCCGGCGTCCTCGTCTACCGCCCGCTGCGCTGGGAGGCGTTCGCCGCGCTCCGGGCCGCCCTGCACGCGCTGCCGGACATCAGCAATGAGCCGTCGGAGACCGCCCGCGCGTTCGGCCGGGCCCTGGCCGCGGCGCTGCCGACCAGCGAGCGGGAGGCGTTCCAGGACACGTTCATCCGCGTCGACGAGCGCATTCGCAAGGGACGACGGGAGCCGCTGGCCGAGGTCCTCGTCGCCTGTCTCGAAGCCATCGCAGTGAAGATCCGGCCGGAAGGAAGACGATGACTACCGACCCTTACCCCATCATCGAGTCACGCGTGCTGACCAAGGCGGAGAAGACCCGCTGGTTCAGCCGGCGCAGCCGCCGGCCCGACGAGATCCCGCGGCCGTCGGCCCACGAGTCGCTCGTCTACCGCGTCGGCAACGACTTCGTGCTCGACGAGGACCGCATGTCGCCGGTCGACGAGCGGGTCGTCAACGCGACGAACGTCAGCGTGGTCGACATGCGCCGCGACGCGCTGGTCACCGTGACGTTCACGATCCCCTCGGCCGACGCGTCGTTCTTCGACGTCTACGTGACCTTCACCTGTACCGTGAACGACCCCACGATGGTCGTGCAGGGCGGCGTGAACGCGGTGTCGTCGCTCACCGGGCACCTCAAGGCGCACCATCGCGTCTTCGAGCTCGGGCTGGAGTACAAGCTCACCGACGTCAACGACGTCCGCCGGGTGGTCAGCGCGCAGATCCGGGCCTACCTGACCCACGTGCCGGCGCGGGTGCCGGGCCTGCAGGTCCGCTTCGCGAACGTCGAGGTCTCCAGCCCCAAGGCGGTGATCGAGTTCGAGAGCAAGCTGCGCGACTCCGACTTCGCCCACCAGCTCGACATCTACGAGATGGAGCACCTGCAGCTCAAGGAGTCCCACACCGCCCGGCACGGCGCGCAGATCCAGCGCGGCAAGCACTCGCTCGACCTCGAGCTCGACGGGGACTCGCACGCCCACGGCCAGCGCAAGACCCGCCTCGACATCGAGCTGGACGAGGATCAGCACGCCTCCGCGCTGCGCAAGACCCGCGCCGACACGGCCCAGGAGATCTTCCTGGTCCGCCAGCGCAACGAGGCCGCCCGCGCCGAGTTCGAGGCGAACGCGGAAATGATCAACGGCGACCCGAAGCGGGCGCTGCTGGCCGCCTACGCCGCCGGGCAGCTCGACGCCCAGGGCCTCTCCACCGGGCTGAAGGCCCTCGACGACAGCGCCCGCGACGCGATGCTGCAGCAGGCGCTGGCCAAGCGCGAGGAGACCCTCGCCCTGCAGGAGGGCGACCTGAAGGCCGAGGGGGCACGGCACTCGTGGTCGGCCGCGGAGCGGCAGCAGAGCCGGGAGTTCGAGCAGCGCCGCCACGACCAGGAGCGCGAGGAGCGGATCGAGGACCGGCGAGAGGCCCGCGAGGATGCCCGGCTGCTGCAGGAGCGGCAGTTCGACATGGCCAAGCACCTGGCCGCGCAGGGGCACTTCAACACTTCGGACCTCGGCGCCGACCGGCTGTTCGCCAAGGTGATGGACATGCCGGAGCCGGCACTGGCCGGCCGGGACGCGCGCGGCGGCCGCGCGGTCGGCGCCGGCACCGAGGCCGAGTTCGACGGAGACCCCGGCGGAGTGGACGAGACCGGATGACTGAGACCGTACTGATTCGCCCGCAGACCGACGACGACACCGTCGAGATCAAGCGGGAGCCGTACCGCCCGTCGCGCCCCGCCCGCATGGGCCCGGGACGGGTGCTGCGCCACATCGCCGGCGTCGACGAGACGATCCTGGACTGGGCGCCGGAGGAGCGGCACCGGTACACCCGGCTCGGCGCGATCGTGCTCAACACCGGGCTCATGGCCGCGCTGTCGATGTACGTCCTGCTCGGCTCGCACCAGATCTCGCCGCTGATCCTCGTGCCCGCCGCGCTGACGTGGGGGTACATCGTCCTGAGCTTCGACCGCTGGCTCGTGTCCAACACGCACGGCACCGGCGGGATGGGCACCGGCACGTTCATCGCCCGCACCGCGATCTCCGTGCTCATGGGCCTGGTCGTCGCCGAGCCGCTGCTGCTGTGGATGTTCGGCACCGACATCCACACGCAGATCAACCAGACCCGCGCCGAGAGCATCGAGACGTACGAGAGCACGCTCAAACGCTGCAACCCGCTCGACGGCGAGGCGCCGAAGGACGCGGCCGGCTGCTCGAAGGAGTTCACCCTCAACGTGCCCGGGGCGCCGCGGCCGCTGCTGGACGCGAAGGCCGCCGCCGAGCGCGAGCGGGACAAGGCCAAGACGGACATCGCCGCGATCGACACCGAGATCAACCGGCGCGAGGACCTGGCGCGGCAGGAGTGCAACGGCACGAAGGGCAACGGGCTCAGCGGCCGGGTCGGCGAGGGGCCGAACTGCCGGCAGCTGCGCGGCGAGACCCAGCAGTACAAGGCGAGCAGCGGCCGGGCCGATCGCCAGGACGAGCTCGACGCGGCCAACACCAAGATTTCCGGCATCGACGCCCAGCTGGCCGCGGCGAGCCAGACGTACTCCCAGAACGTCACCGCCGCCATCAAGCAGCGCGTGGAGCAGAAGAAGGCCGACATGGACCGGCCCGGCCTGCTCGACCAGGAGAAGGCGCTGACCGAGCTGGGCGGTCAGAACTTCTTCGTGCTCTTCCAGAGCAACCTCGTGCGGCTGCTGCTCATGGTGCTCGACTGCCTGCCCGTCCTGGTGAAGAAGATGACCCGGCCGACGACCTACGACGGGTTGTTGTCCCGGCAGCTCACCGTCGACAACCGGCTGCACGAAAAGACGCTGAAGAACCGCTCCGAGCGGGAGGTCGGCGACCTGGACGTGCAGATCCAGCAGAACGAGCACAACGTGCGGGTGCGCAAGGAACGGATCGAGGAGCAGGGCCGCGACGCCGAGGCGGACCGCCAGACCAACATCGACGCCCAGATCGAGGAGCTGGCCCGCCGCCTGCGCGGCGACGCCTGACCGCGGAGCGCCGCCCTCCCGTCGTGAGGGCGGCGCTCCATGCCGGCTCCTGGGTCTTGAGTCGCGCTACTCATGGGGGTTGAGATACCGGGCCCAGGCGCCGCGGCGCTCGGCGGCGGACCATCGGGTCATGCGTCAGACCTCAGCGCGGCCATTCCTCGCCGTCGGCGCCGGCGCCGCCGCGGTGCTGGTGTTCTGGGGTGCCGCGGCGGCCGTGCTGTTCGCCCTGTGGGCCCGGTCCTGGTCGACCGGGCCGCCGTCATCGACCTGTGCCGAGTTCAGCTGCGCCCGGCCCGGAGACTTCCGCGCGCTGGCGACGACGCTGTTCACGGTGGTCGTGGCGGTCGGCACCGGTATCGGGATCGTCATCGTCGCGCTGACGGTCGCCGTGCTCTCCGGCGCGACGTCGTGGCGGCCGCGGCCCGGGTCGGGAGCGCTGGCCGCGGTCGCGCTGGGCACCGCGGCCGCCGCGGTGGGCTCGTGCTTGAGCGTGCCCCTGCTGTTGCTGCTCGCGCGCTTCGGCTGACACCGGCCGGGAATCGCATGTCTGTGCGCGGTCAGGGCGGTGACAGCGTCGGCCGTCATGGTTTTCCTGCACCCGGGACCGCCGGGTCATCCGAGCCGACGCACCGGGAGCCTCAACATGTCGAACAACACCAGCCCGCGGCCCGAACTGCAGCAGGCGATCGATGAGATGGTCGGCTCCGGCTTCGTCGGGGTGCAGCTGCGGGTCCACGACGAGCAGGGCGAATGGGTCGGTACCGCCGGGACGAGCGAGCTGGACGGCGAGGCGGCGCCGCCGATGGACGGGTACCACCGAATCGGCAGCAACACCAAGACCTTCACCGCGACAGTCGTCCTGCAACTGGTCGGTGAGGGCCGCCTCGGACTGGACGACTCGGTCGCCGACCACCTTCCGGAGTTCGGGCTCGATCCGCGGATCACGGTACGGATGCTGCTGCAGCACACCAGCGGGGTGTTCAACTTCACCGGCGAGTACTTCGAGGACGGCACCATCGTGCCGGGGATGCCGAACCCGCTGCAGCAGGGCCGGGAATGGCTGGAGAACCGGTTCCACGCCCACCGGCCGGAGGAGCTGGTGCGCTTCGCGCTGGCCAAGCCGCCGCGGTTCGAGCCGGGGGCCGACTGGAGCTACGCCAACACCAACTACGTGCTGGCCCGGCTGCTGATCGAGAAAGTCACCGGCCGTACCGTCGCCGAGGAGATGCAGCGGCTGATCCTGGGCCCGCTCGGGCTGAAGGGCACCATCGTCCCCGACGGCGCGGAGATCCCGGAGCCGCACGCCCACGGGTACTACCGCTACGAGGACCAGACCGTCGACGTCACCCGGCACGACCCTTCATGGATCTCCAGCGGCGGCGACATGATCTCGACCACCCGGGACCTGCAGACGTTCATCTCCGCACTGGTGGGCGGCCGGCTGCTGCCGGCCCCGCTGCTGGCCGAGATGTGCACGCCGCACCCGAAGGTCGGCTACGGCCTCGGGGTCTTCGTCCAGGACGCACCGGACGGCGGCAAAATCATC
This sequence comes from Dactylosporangium sp. NPDC049140, assembly GCF_040648435.1. NCBI lineage: Bacteria > Bacillati > Actinomycetota > Actinomycetes > Micromonosporales > Micromonosporaceae > Dactylosporangium > Dactylosporangium sp. NPDC049140. The sequence goes on from NZ_JBEZDS010000001.1 coordinate 135,074, forward strand.
ACCCACAACGGCGGTACCGCGGGCCACGCGGCGCTGATGTACAGCACGCCGGACGGGCGCAGGACCTTGACCGCCGCGCTGAACTACGTCGACGACGCGGAGATGACCCTGGCCGTGCCGTTCCAGCAGGCGACGCAGCGGCTGGTCGCGCTGGTGTTCGCCTAGACGGACACGCGGCCGCCGCCCGAAGGCGGCGGCCGCGGCGCCACGAGCCCGCCGCCGCGCCGTCACAAACCCGCCCGTCACGAACCCGCCGCCGCCTGGAAGCGGCGGCCGCGGCGTCACGAACCCGCCGCCGGCTGAAAGCGGCGGCCGCGCCGTCACGAACCCGCCGCGCGGTTGATTGCGGCCTCCACCGCGCCGACCCGGTCCGCCAGCAGCCCGACCGCGCCGACCGCCCGGCTCATCGGGTCGTCCCCGTCCCCGCCGAGCGCCCGCGCCCGCAGGTACGCCGCCTTCACCTCGCCCCAGCGCGCAGCCTGCGCGGGCGTGAGGCGGCCGCGCAGCTCGGCCAGCTTGAGCAGGTTCGCCTCGGCGCCGGCGGTCAGCGTCTGCGCCTCGCCGATGTAGTGGTCGTCGATCGCGGCCTCCAGCTCGGCCTCGTTCATGACCGGCACGACGCGCTCGGCGAGCTTGTTCATGTTGCGGTACGAGCCCTGCAGCAGGAACGGCGGCTCGGTGCGCGACGCGTCGGCCTGGGCCGCGGACGCGATGTACGCGCGGTTGTTCGCGAGCACCACCTCCTGCACGCGCAGCAGCTTGCGCAGCACCGACAGCATCTGGTCGACCTCGACCGCCGAGTACGGGTGGGCGAGCTGGTCCGGCCGCACGGTGTCGTCGCCGCGGGCCAGGCGCACCAGGAGCTCGACGTCGCCGCGGTCGCGAGTGGACAGTGGGGCGAGCACGGTGTTGGACGTCAGCGCGTTCTCGATGTAGCTCAGCGCGAACAGCTCCTCACGGCCGGACAGGACGTCGCCGAGGTTCCACACGTCGGCCCGGTTCGCGAGCATGTCCGGGATGCGGAAACGCGCACCCGACTCGGTGTACGGATTGCCCGCCATGCACACCGCGAACCGCTTGCCGCGCAGGTCGTACGTGCGCGTTCGGCCATTCCAGACGCCCTCCATGCGGCGCTGGGCGTCGCACAGGGAGATGAACTTCTGCAGCAGCTCCGGCGACATGTGCTGGATGTCGTCGAGGTACAGCAGGACGTTGTTGCCCATCTCCAGTGCGAAGTTGATTTTCTCGACCTCCTGGCGGGCGGTCGCGTTGGGCGCCTCCGCTGGGTCGACCGACGTCACCAGATGGCCGAGCGACGGGCCGTTCACCTTGACGAACACGAGCCCTAGGCGGCTGGCGACGTACTCCATCAGCGTCGTCTTGCCGTAGCCGGGCGGCGAGATGAGCAGGAGCAGGCCCATCTGGTCGACCCGCTTCGCGTCGCCGGCCGCGCCCAGCTGACGTGCGAGGTTGTCGCCGATGAGCGGCAGATAGACCTCATCGAGCAGCCGGTTGCGCACGAATGCGCTCATCACCTTCGGTTTGTACTCCTCCAGCCGCAGCCGCTGCCGTTCCTGCGCGGCGAGCTCGTTGCGGCGCCGCTGGTACTCGCGGAACGCCGGAACGCGCTCGAGCCGGAACCGGCGGGTGCGCGCGAGCACCTCGTCGAGGCGCACCTCCATCCGGCGCCCGACGATCCGCGGATGGGCCCCGAGCAGGCCCTCGACGGTCGCGGTCAGGGCGGCGGAGGAGTCGTACCGCGGCAGGTCGGTCCCGCCCAGCACGATCGCCACCGCCTCGTCCAGATCGACCGAACCCTTGTCGAACGACGACAGCCACGCGTGGACGAGCTGGCGGCGGGCGTCGAGATCCGCGCCGAGGGCGCGCAGGTCCTCGTGGAGCTCCCGGATGAATCCCGCCCGCGCGAATCGGTCGACAAGCGTCCGCGCCGCGGCGCTCGTGACGAATCCGGCCGGTGCGGTGCTCAGCTCCTCGAAAAGGTAGTCCCCCGAGGATCCGATCGCCTCTTGCAATTCTGCGCACAATTGCGCAATCGCCTCTGACGGACCGAACACGGACCGGGCCCGCGCGAGCGACTGCGCGCGCCGCGTCCAGGCCGCCTTGGCCGCGTTGTCCGCGCGGAACGCCCAGAACAGCTGCGCCGCTGCGCGTTCGGACGCCGGATAGCGCAGGAGTCCGGCGCCGGCGTGCAACCGCAGCAGCGTTTCGAGGAGCAGGGCGGCGTCGTGGTCGTGGACGCCGCGCTCGTACCCCTCGTCGTAACGGCTGTCGGCCGCGCGCCGGACGATGTCGCGCAGGCCGCCGTCGGTGACCGCGGCCTGGTGCAGCGCGTCGAGTGTCCAAACGGGACCGTCCGAGATGGACACTCCGGCCGCCGCGGCGTCGAGCACCAGGCAGGCGAGGTGCTCGGCGCGGTACACCTCGGGCGTCTCGGAAACGAGCAGCTGCCCCCAGAACGGGCGCGCCGCGACGATGACCGGGTCGTCGACCGGTGCGCGGAAGTCGGTCGCGGTGACGGTGAACGCCAGCTCGTCGCCGTGCGGGACGAGCGTGAGGTCGATCGCCTGGGTGTTGACGGCGAACTGGTGGCGGCCGAGGCGGATGACGTCGGTCGAGCCGCCGAACAGGTCGAGCCGGTCGCGCAGCATCCGGCCGGCCTCGAGCCGGGCCGTCTTGACCCGGCCCTCCAGCTCCTCGGCGCGGACCTGGTCGCCCAGCTCGCGCAGCTCTGCGGCGACGCCGCGCAGCTTCGCGACCATGGGGTCGGCGGCGAAGTACGTGTTGACGTCGTCGGGCGAGGTCATCGCGGCGACCCGGCGCTCGATGCTGCCGAGGATGCGCTCCGCGGACTCGACCAGCCGGTCGGCCCTGCGCGAACGCTCATCGAGGAGTGCTTGTTTACGCGAGGAAAAGGCCTCGTACACATCCGTGCGCTTGTCGCCCAGCTGCGCGAGGAAGTCGTCGAACTCGCCGAAGCGCGATTCGAGGTTCTCCAGCTGGAGCATGAGCCGGCCCAGCTGCTCGTCGCACCGTCCGGGCGTGTCGGCGACCGCCAGCGCGCCGACGATCGCCTGGCCCAGCAGGGCGAACTCGGCCGCGAACTCGGCCCGGCCCTCGACCGCGAGCAGCTCGCGGCGGCGGGCGTCGAGGGTCGCGCGGGCGCGGTTGACGGAGCCCAGGACCTCGCCGATCCGGGTGAGGATGCCGACACGCACGGTGGCGTCGGCGATCTCGAGGGAGCCGACCACGTCCGTGACGATCTGCAAACCCTCGGCCTGGGTGGCCAGCCGCTCGGCGACCGGGGCGGCGGCGGCCACGGTACCGATCGCGTCGGCGTCGGCCACGAGTCGCTCGACGTCGGCGTGGTAGCCGGCGAAGGCGTCATCGCGCTGCAGGAATGTGACCGCCCGCTGGGCCGCGGCGACAAGTTCGTCACCAACGCGCTGTTCGAGGTGAGCGATCCGCTCAGTGTCGGCGTAGCGCAGTTCGCGCAGCGGGGCCAGGGACCCCTGAGCCTGGCGGAGCTCGGCGAGGCGGCGGACCCAGGCGTCGGTGTCGACCGGCGACTCGCCCTGCGAGCGGCGGATGAGCGACTCGATCCGCGTGGCCGCTTCGCCGACGGCGGTGGCCGCCTGCTCGGTGAGCGCCTGCACCCGCTCGAACTCGGCGAGCACCTGCTCGGCGGTGTTGCGCAGCTCGGCGAGCGGGCTGCGCAGGTCGCCGAGCTCCGGCTCGCCGAGCCAGTGGTAGTGATCGAACGTGCGCAGGCACGCGGCGATGATGGCCTCGAAGACCGCCGCGGACGGGCCCATCTCGCCGACCATGCGGGCCACCGACAGGCAGTCCGAGATGCCGCGGACCAGGTCGGCGTTGCCCACCCGGTCCAGCGGCCCGGCGCCGGTCGGCTGGGCCGCGGCGTACGTGTCGGACAGGTACGGCGTCTGCCACACCTGCATGGTGTGCACGCGCGTCGGCTCCTCGGACAGCGCCCGGAAGACCACGAGCGTCCCGTCGTCGAACAGCGAGTAGCCGTGGCACACGATCGGGTTCGCGACCGCCTTGCGGATGACGTTGTACGGCAGCAGCAGCGATCGGCCGTCGACGCGCGCATGGAAGACGTACAGCACGTCCTCGCCGTTGGTGGACCGGATGACGCGCTCGAACTCGAGGTCGGCGACGTCGGTGTCGAACGTCCGCGCGACGCCGGTGGCCAGGTAGTAGCCGCCGGGGAAGATCAGGCCCTGGTCCTCCGGCAGCCGCTGGCAGCCCTGGCCGATCCCGTCGAGCCGGACGACCGACCGGGTGCGCGTGTTGAACACCAAAAAGCGAAAGGCTGTTTCCTTGTACGGCCGGATGCGCAACAAAACGAGCGGTCCGATGCGCGCGTAGCTGACATCGGCGTCGGCGAGGCTCTGCAGTGGTTCGTCGACCGGCTCGCGGTACACCCCCTCGCCCGTCTCGGTGTTGTTCTCGACCTTGACGGTGAGGTCGCCGCCGACGGTCTCGACGAAGACGACGTCCTCGATGGAGATGTGCGGGTGCCGCCCGAGCACGTGGTGCTCCCGGCCGACCGGGGTCCACTCGAAGTCGTGCGACGGCGGGAAAACATGGTCGCGCTCGCCGCGGCCGTCCACATAGGACACGCTGCCGGCGGTGCCGACCGTCCACCGCAGCACCTTGATGTCGTCGGTGCGGGGCCCGGTCTGGAAGACGGCGAGGAGCTTGCCGTCGAGCCGGCGCAACTGCAAAAGACGAGTGTCGCGATAGTACTTGTACAGCTCGCCGAAGTCGCGCAGCAACTGTGGGTCACGCAGCAGCTCCTGGGACTCCGGCTCGTCGAACCGGAACGCGTCACCGGCGCGGCTGAACCGGTGCAACGAGAACACGTCGGCGACGGTCGTTTCCGGCTTCAGGCCGATGAAAACGTTGTATCCGAACAGCATCCGGTCACCGATGGACACGATGTCGCGCGGAACGCAGTTGTTTTCCGTCCGAATGCGCTCGGTACCGAGCAGCCGCAGCTCGGTGCCGCCGAACACCTCGGTCCGCTGCGTGTTGAGGGCCTCGGCCCGGCGGGTCAGCTCGGCCGCCTGCGCGGCGAGCCGGTCGCGCAGCACCTCGTAGGTGCCGGCGTCCAGACTCGCCGCGGCGGGCGCCGCGGTGTCGACGGTCATCGCTGGGCCTCGCTCATGACCGCGTCAACAGCCATCACTGCACGTTCGCTCACCGCAGCGCCCGCCGCCACACGAACAGCCGACGCCGCGCGTTCGCTCATCGCTACATGAACGCCCGCCACTGCACGTTCGCTCACCGCAGCGCCCACCGCCACACGAACAGCCGACGCCGCGCGTTCGCTCATCGCAGCGCCCACCGCCACGTGAGCAGCCGCCACCGCGCGTTCGCCCACCGCGACACGAACGCCCACTGCGCGTTCGCTCATCGCAGCGCCCGGCGACACATGAACAGCCACTGCTGCGCGTTCGCTCACCGCGGCCCCCGCCGCCACGCCGGCGGTCACTGCTGGGCCGCCGCCAGCGCCGCGACCGGCTTGTCGGCGATGCCGAGCTGCCGCGCCGTGTCCAGCAGGTCACGCAGCTTGTCCCGGTCGGGCCCGCCCCGCTGGATCTGCTGGACCAGGAACGCGGACAGCGTCAGGTTCGACACGTCGGCGGTGCTCAGCGAGCCGAGCAGCCGCCCGAGGTCCCCGACCAGGTCGCCACCGCCGTTGAGGTACGAGGCGCCGACCGTCTGCACGACGTCGGAGTGCTGCACGAACCCGTCGATGCTCTTGCCCAGGCTGATCGAGCCGAGCAGCTTGTCGAAGAAGACGCTGTCGCCGCCGACGATGTCGATGTTCGCCTTCTCCAGGCCGGCGGCCAGCACGAGCGCCTGCTGCTCGGCGACCTGCCGGTGCACGTCGATGCCGGCGAGGCGGACCTCCTTCTCCGTCTCCAGGCGCAGGCGGTACTCCTCGTGGCTGCGGGTCGCCTCGTCCATCGCGGCGAGCGCGGCGGCCTTGTCGTTGAGGCCCTCGGCCTCGCCCTTGAGCTTGTCGCGCAGCGCGGAGGCCTGGGCGGCGCCCCGCTCCCGCTCCACGACGGCCTCGGCGAGGCCGGCCTTCTCGATCGCCTCGGCGGTCGCGACGGCCTTCTCCCGCTCGACGGCCGCCTCGGCCCGGCCGATCTTCTCGATCGCCTCGGCGTTGCGCTCCCGGACCTGCACGTCGGCGAGGCCGGCCGCGGCCGCCTCCGCCTGCGTGCCCTCGGCCAGCCGGATCTTGGCGCGCGCCTCCAGTTCGGCGGTCTGCTGCCGGGCCTCGGCGAGCACCAGCTCCTCGCGGGCCCGGAACTTCGCGGCCTGCTCGGCCGCCTCGGCCGCCTTGATGTCCTTGACCAGGCTCTCCTGCGCCTCGGCCTCGGCCTGGATGACGACGGCCTGGCGGGTGCGCTCGGCCTCCTCGACCACCCGGAGCCGCTTGATCTGCTCCTCCTGCTCGGCGACGGTGCGCTCGACCGCGATCCGCTCCCGGACGACCTCGGCGATGGCCCGCTTCTCGGCCTCGACCTCCTTGTTCTTGGCGATCGTGGTCAGCTCGGTCTCCCGCTCCCGGGAGATGACCTCGAGCATGCGGTCCTTCTCGATCCGCTCCGACTCGATCGCGAGGACCCGCTCGCGGTTCTTCTCGGCCACGGCGATCTCCCGCCGCTTGTTCTCGTGCTGCACGCCGACCTGCTCGTCGGTACGGATCTCGGCGGTCTGCGACTTGAGCCGTTCCTCGGCCCGCACGCGAAGGGTCTCGGCCTCCTCGCGCGCCCGCATCGTGGCGACCTCGCGCTCCTGCTTGATCTCCGCCTCGGCCTGCCGGCGCTCCAGCTCGAGCACCGCCTCCCGCGCGTCGACGTCCTGCCGTTTGATTTCCTTCTCTTCATTTCGCCGGTACTCGTTCGTGCGCACGTGCTCGATCGCGGTCAACTCGGTGATTTTCCGAATGCCCTGCGCGTCGAGAATGTTCGCGCTGTCGAGGCTGGCCAGCGGGGTCTGCTCGAGAAAGTCGATGGCGGCGTCTTCGAGGCTGTACCCGTTGAGGTCGGTACCGATCACCCGGACGATCTGGTCCCGGAACTCATCGCGCTTCGTGTAGAGGTCGACGAAGTCCAGCTGCTTGCCGACGGTCTTGAGCGCCTCGGAGAACTTGGCGTTGAACAGTTCCTGCAACGTCTCCTGATCGCTGGCGCGAACGGTTCCGATCGCCTGCGCGACCTTGATGACGTCCTCGGTGGTCTTGTTGACCCGCACGAAGAACGTGATCCGGATGTCGGCCCGGATGTTGTCGCGGCAGATCAGCCCTTCCCGCCCGGTCCGCTCGATCTCGATCGTCTTGACCGAGATGTCCATGACCTCGGCCTTGTGGAGTACCGGAAGGACCACGGCCCCGGTGAAGGTGACATCGACCTTGCGCACCTTGGAGATGATGAGCGCCTTGCCCTGTTCAATCTTGCGGAACAGCCGGCTGACGGCGAGCAGCACACCGACCACGACGAGCACGGCCACGCCGAGCGCAATGAGAAAGCCGGTGGTGATGACGGTCATGAAGTCTCCCTCTGTCCGGGGTGGGGAATGACCCAGAAGAACTCACCGTTCTGGTCGTACTCATAAATCACCGCGGGGCTGCCCGCGGAAAAGCTGTCGGCGCCGGTCTGGCGCACCTGGACGATCGCGCTGGACCCGTCGGCGGCGGTGACCTCGGCCTGGCCGAACGTTTCGGTGACGGTGCCGGTGCGGATGACGCAGGTACGCCCGACAAATGCTGTTCGCGAGTCGCCGGTCGTGGTCGGAAAAAGCCGTCGCAGCGGAAGGACGGCCAGCAGGCCCGCGAAGAGGGCGGCCAGCAGGACGACCCCGCCCAGCACCGGACCGCCGAGGACCGTCATGGCGGCCAGGCTGACGAACCAGCCCACCGTCACGACGACCGATACCGCCACGGTGACCGGCATTCCGCCGAGTCCGATGTCAACCGCTTCGAACGCCTCGATGTCGGCTCCACCGAAAAGAACGGCGACCCAGTACAAAACGACTAAAGCGAGGAGAAAGGTGAACAGGAAGGTCGGGAACTCGAATACCGCGTCGAGAAACATCGGGCCGCCCCATCCCCCTTCACCCGTTCGGGGGAATGGTGACAGGCGCCGTCAAGACCCACGACTCGCCACAGCCGGCGCCCATAACACTTTTCCGGAGTTTCCGAGTTTCCTTCCGATGTGACAGTAACCGGCCTTGACATGCCGATTCATGCCCTCTTAGCGTCAAGGCAATCGATTTCCTAGTTTCCTTCCCGGGACGGACATCGAACGGAAGGACAGCAAGCATGCCGCAGACCGTCCGAATCCCCCGAGTCCTGGCGCTCACGGTGGCCGCCGCCATCGCCGTGGTGTCCGCCGGCTTCGTGCTCAGCCCGGCGTCGGCCGCCACCGCCGCCAACACCCTCGTCGTCGACGCGAGCCAGACCCTGCGCCCCGTGACCCACGTCGCGACCGGAAGCCTCTACGGGCTCGCGAACGCGACCCAGCCCACGGTGTCGCTGGCCCAGGCGATCAAGCCGAACACGTTCGTCCAGATGCCCGCGGGCGGCCGCCAGCAGCCCACCGGCGACATCTCGGTCGTGGCCCCGACGGCCGTCAGCACCGGCGCCAAGCTCGTCAACCGCCTCTCCGACTACTACGCCGGCTGGCCGTACCAGTTCAGCTGGAGCACCTGGACACCCTTCATCAACTCGCAGATCAACACGATGAAGGCTTCGTCGTACTACAACAGCATCTCCGCGTACGAGCTGTGGAACGAGTCCGACAACACCTGGAACTCGGCGAACGGCACCTACGAGAGCTTCTGGACCACGACGTTCCGCCAGGTCCGCTCGCTCGACCCGAACAAGCCGATCCAGGGCCCCAGCTTCTCGGACAACATCGGCGACATGCGGAACTTCCTGCAGAACGCCGTGGCCACGAACACCGTGCCGGACGTCATCGCCTGGCACGAGCTCACCCGATCCTCCAAGATCGCCGGCGACGTGGCCACTGTCCAGGCCATCGAGGACCAGCTCGGCATCAGCCGGCGCCCGATCGCCATCGAGGAGTACGCCGCACCGGGCGAGGTCGGTCTTCCCGGCCCGCTGGTCGGCTACGTCGCGAAGTTCGAGCGCCTCGGCGTGCGCGACGCGGAGCTCGCCTTCTGGAACCAGTCCGGCACCCTCGGCGACCTGCTGACCGCCCGCGGCGGCAGCCCGAACGCCGCCTACTGGCTCTACACCTGGTACGCCGCGATGAACGGCAACATGGTCGTCACCACCCCGCCGGCCCAGACCGGCATCGACGGCTTCGCCGCCGTACCCTCGAGCCGCAACCAGGTAAGCATCATCGCCGGCGGCTGCAACGGCTCGTGCGCCGTGACGGTCAACGGACTCAACGCCCTCAGCCTCGGCAGCACGGTCAGCGTGAAGGTCGAGCAGACGGTGTCGCTGGGCCGCACGGTAGCGTCCTCAGGCCCGAGCACCGTGTCAACGACGACCTACACGCCGTCCAACGGCTCGATCTCGGTCCCGATCACCATGGCGACCAACAACGCCTACCGCATCACGATTACTGCCGGATCCGGCGGTACCCCGACCGACCTGGCAGGCACGTACCGGATCACGAACGCCAACAGCAACCTGCGCCTGGACACCCTGAACGCCGGGACCGCCTGGGGCACCTCCGTCGTCCAGTCCACCGCCGGCGGCAGCACGTCACAGATCTGGACGCTCGTGTCCGTCGGCAACGGGCAGTACAAAATCGTCAACCAACTGAGCAGCCTGGTCCTGGGCATCCAGAACGCCTCCACCGCCCAAGGCGCGACCGCCCTCGTCTGGGGCGACACGGGCACCACGGACCACCTCTGGTCGGTGGACTCCGATGGTGCCGGCCACTACAAAATCCGCAGCGTGAACAGCGGTCTGGTCCTCGGCGTAACAAACATGAGCACCAGCTCCGGCGCCCAGGTCCTGCAGTGGGGCGACAACGGCACGGCCGATCATCTCTGGACGCTGGCCAGAGTCTGACGCCGGCCATCGATTCGGCCTCGGTGGCGTCGCCCAAGCGGGCGGCGCCACCGAGGGCGCCGGTAGGGCAAACTGTTGCGGTGGTTGATCAGCTGCCGAGCGGACTGTACGAGGTCGTTGTCACCAAGGCCCTCGAAGGACAGCTCGCCAACGTCGACACCGAGCTGATCCGCCGCCAGAGCCTGCGCTCGGCGGAGGCCGCCGACCGAATCGCGCAGTTGCTCGCCCGGCAGGTCGAGCGGGCCCTCGAGGCGGTTCCCGAGGAGGACCGCGTCGCCATCGGCGTCGAGGTGGCCCAGCAGCTGCTCGCGTCGCTCGGCGCTCGGCTGCCGAAGACCGAGCCGACCGCGGAGGGGCCGCTCCCGCCGGGCCACATCCTCCACGCGATCGGCGTACGCCGTCCCGACGGCTCGGTCCACACGGCCGGTCGGCCGCTCATTCCGCTGCTGGACACCACGCTGCTGACGAACGCACCCGGCGAGCCTCGGGTCGGCAGCCAGATCCACACCGAAATCGCCTCGGCGGACGGCGTCGACGTGGTGATGGCGTTCATCCGCACGAGCGGCATCCGGCCGCTGCTCGAGGCCCTGCGGGAGCATTGCGCGCAAGGCAGGCGGCTCCGTGTGCTGACCACGACGTACACCGGATCCACCGAGGCGAAGGCCCTGGACCTGCTGGCCGAGCTCGGCGCCGATGTCCGGGTGTCCTACGACTCCTCCACGACGCGGCTACACGCCAAGGCCTGGCTGTTCCACCGGCACTCCGCCTTCAGCACCGCCTACGTCGGCTCGTCGAACCTCACGCACTCCGCCCAGGTGGCGGGCCTGGAGTGGAACGTACGTGTCTCCGCCGCCCGCAACCTCGACGTCGTCAAGAAGATCGAGGCGGTCTTCGACAGCTACTGGCAGGGCGGCGATTTCCTTCCGTACGTCCGCGACGACTTCCTGGCCGCCCTCGACCGCGAACGCCAGCCGCCGGGACGCGTCCTCACCGTCCTCAGCCCGCTCGAGGTCCGCCTCGAGCCGTTCCAGGAGCGGATGCTCGAGCTCATCGAGCTGTCCCGCTCCCGGGGCCAGCACCGCAACCTGCTGGTGTCGGCGACGGGCACCGGCAAGACGGTCATGGCGGCCGTCGACTACGCCCGGCTGCGGACCACGCTGCCGCGGGCCCGCCTCCTGTTCGTCGCCCACCGCGAGGAGATCCTCGAGCAGAGCCTGGCGACGTTCCGGCAGGTGATGCGCGATTTCACCTTCGGCGAGCTCTGGGTCGGCGGCGCCCGGCCGACCGCCTTCGAGCACGTATTCGCCTCGATCCAGAGCCTCGCTGCCGCCGGCCGCGAGCACCTCCAGCCGGACCACTTCGACGTCATAATCGTCGACGAGTTCCACCACGCCGCGGCCGCGTCGTACGGCTTCATCATGGAGGAGCTCGAACCCCGCCAGCTGCTCGGCCTGACCGCGACCCCGGAACGCGCCGACGGCCTGCCGATCCTGCACTGGTTCGACGATCGCATCGCCGCCGAGCTCCGCCTCTGGGACGCCATCGAACAGCACCGCCTGGTTCCGTTCATGTACTACGGCATCCACGACGGCGTCGACCTGCGCGACGTTCCCTGGCGCCGCGGCCACGGCTACGACGACACCGCACTCACCAACGTCTACACCAGCAACGACGCCTGGGTCCGCTTCGTCTACCAGCAGCTCGCCGCGCACGTCGACGACGTCGCCACCGTGCGCTGCCTCGGCTTCTGCGTCAGCATCGCCCACGCGAAGTACATGGCCGCGCAGTTCCAGAAGCTCGGCGTCGCCGCCATAGCCGTCGTCGGAACAACAGCGGACGCCGACCGCCGCGCGGCCCTGCGGCAGCTCGAGGACGGTACCGTCCAGGTGGTCTTCTCCGTCGACCTCTTCAACGAGGGCGTCGACGTCCCCGCCGTCGACACGCTGCTCATGCTGCGCCCAACCCAAAGCGCCACCCTGTTTCTGCAGCAGCTGGGCCGCGGCCTGCGCACCGCCAAGCGCAAGACCATGTGCACGGTCCTCGACTTCGTCGGCACGCACCGGCGCGAATTCCGATTCGATCGGCGGTACCGGGCGTTGCTCGGCGGCAGCCGCCGAGACCTCGAACGATCAATCACCGACGGCTTCCCGTTCCTGCCTGCCGGCTGCCACATGGAGCTCGACCGGATCGCCCGGGAGATTGTGCTGCGCAGCATCCGCGACGCCATCCCGTCCCGCTGGCCGCTCAAGGTCGACGAGCTCCGCGCCCTCGCCCAAGGCCGCCCGGCCGTCACGCTGGCCGAGTACCTCACCGAAACCGGCCTCGAGGTCAGCGACATCTACGCCGGCAACCACAGCTGGTCGGAGATGCGCCAAGCCGCCGGCCTCGCCATCGCCGACCCCGGCCCCCACGAGCAGGCGCTGCGCCGCGGCATCGCCCGCATGCAGCACATCGACGACCCCCAGCGGCTGCATGGGTACCGGGCGCTGCTCGGCCGGCCGCAGGCCTCCGACGTCGACGCGCTGCCGGCCGGTGAACAGCGCCTCTTGCGGATGCTCCTGGCCAACCTCGCCGACACCGTGGTGACCAAGCACGACTCGCTGCTGTCCGCGGTCGATCTGGTCTGGTCGCATCCTCAGGTGATCGCCGAGCTGGACGAGCTGCTGCACGTCCTTGGCGACGCCCCGAATCACCTGCAGCAGCAGGCCCTGCCGAACATTCCGCTGCAGGTGCACAGCCAGTACACCCGCCTCGAAATCCTGGCCGCGGTCGGCGAGGGCACCGGCGTGAAAACGCCGCAATGGCGCGAGGGCGTCTACGACGCCAAGGCCGCCGGCGCCGACCTGCTGGCCTTCACGCTGGACAAGACCAGCGGCGACTTCTCGCCCACGACGCGGTACCGCGACTACGCCATCAGCCGCGACCTGATCCACTGGGAGAGCCAGTCGACCACGGGCGCCGACAGCCCGACCGGACGCCGGTACCGAAATCATGTGTCGATGGCGCGGTCGATCCTGCTCTTCGCCCGCACGCGCGCCGACGATCGCGCGTTCTGGTTCCTCGGCCCCGCCACATACGTCGACCACCAGGGCGAACGCCCGATGGCGGTGACGTGGCGACTGCAGACCCCGCTGTCCGGCGACCTGTTCGCCGCCTTCGCCGCCGCCGTCGCGTGAGGCCCGTCTACGCAGTCAGGCAACGGCCGTCGGGCAGCTTGCCCTGTAGGCCGTAACCGCCCCCACTACCGACTAGTCAGTGTCAACTAATTTCTCCGGCATGCATGGCATGTTCGGCCACCTCGTACGCTGGGCGTGCGTCGTCGATGTTGCGACGGCGCGCCGACGAAGGGACGGGTCATGGCGACAGCGGCGGGGCCGTCCCGTCGGCGGCCCACCCTCGCCGAGGTCGCCGCGCGCGCCGGCGTGTCGATGACCGTCGCGTCCCGCGTGATCAACAACGCGCCGCACGTCAGCCACGACAAGCGCAAGGCCGTGGAGAAGGCCATCCGCGACCTCGGGTACGCCCCCAGCCGCAGCGCCCGCGCGCTGGCCACCCGCAAGAGCGGCCTGGTCGCCCTGGCCGTTTCCGGCGACGATCCCGCCCTCTTCGCCGATCCGTTCTTCGCCCACGTCATCGTCGGCATCTCGGCCGCCCTGGAGGAGACCGACCTGCACCTGCTGCTGTGCCTGGCGGCGTCGGGACGGTCCCAGGCCCGGTTCCAGGGCCTGCTCGGCACGCGCGCGGTCGACGGCGTCATGCTCCTGGCACTACGCGGCGACGATCCGCTCGCACACATCGTGGAGCGGGCCGGCCTGCCCGCCGTCTACGGCGGCCGGCCGCTGCACGGCGAACCCCGATGGTTCGTCGACGCGGACAACCGCGGCGGGGCGAGGAAGGCCACCGAGCACCTGATCGGGCTCGGACGCACCCGCATCGCCGCCATCACCGGCCTGCCCGACACCGAGGTCAGCGAGGCCCGCGACCGCGGGTACCGCGACGCGATGGCCATCGCCGGCCTGAACCCGCCCGCCGTGGCGGCCGGCGACTTCACCGTCGCCGGCGGCGCCGCGGCGATGACGGCCCTGCTGGACGCCGGCGCCGACCCCGACGCGGTGTTCGTCGCCAACGACAACATGGCGGCGGGCGCGGTCCGGGTGCTCCGCGAGCGCGGTCGCCGGGTGCCGGACGACGTGGCCGTCGTCGGGTTCGACGACCTGGAGATCGCGGCCCGCACGGATCCACCGCTGACCACCGTGCACCAGCCGGTCCGCGTGCTGGGCCAGGAGATGGCCCGCATGCTCACGGCGCTGCTGTCCGATCGGGAGCCCAGCCCGCTGATCCTGCCGACGCGCCTGGTGGTTCGCGACTCGGCCTGAAAGTTTCGCCTCCGGCCGCAGGTGCCACGTCCTCCCGGCGCCTCCTCGTTGCCCGCCGCTGGTTGGAAGCGCTTCCATATTGACTTAGCTGACGATCCATTACTTCGGCTGACGTCATTCCCGGAAGTGGTTCCACGCCTGGAGGATCACATGAGACGACCGTCCATCGTCGCCGCCGCCGCGCTCCTCGCGGTCGGTGGCGCCGTCGCCATCGCCCTGGCGGCGCCGCCCGCCAGCGCCGACACCCAGATCTGCGCCAAGTACGGGTCGACGTCCATCCAGGGCGGCCGGTACATCGTGCAGAACAACGTCTGGGGCGACGACACCACCCAGTGCATCAACGTCACGAGCACCGGCTTCGCGGTCACGTCGGCCGTACACAACCTGCCGCAGAACGGTGCCCCGGCCGCGTACCCCTCGGTGTACGCCGGATGCCACTACGGCGCCTGTACCTCCGGCAGCGGCCTTCCGCTGGCGGTGAGCGACAGCCGGTTCGGCACGATCTCGACGAGCGTCGGGATGTCGTACCCCAACAACGGCAGCGTGTACGACGCCTCGTACGACGTCTGGTTCGACCCGACCCCGCGCACCGACGGCCAGAACACCGGCGCCGAGCTGATGGTGTGGCTCAACAAGACCGGTTCCGTGCACGCCGCCGGCTCACAGGTCGGCACGGTCAACATCGCGGGCGCGAACTGGGACGTCTGGTACGGCAACTACGGCTGGAACGTCGTCTCCTACGTGCGGCAGGGTTCCACCTCGTCGCTCAGCTTCAACGTCTCGTCCTTCTACCGCGACATGGTCAACCGCGGCTACGCCCAGAACTCCTGGTACATCACCAGCGTGCAGGCCGGGTTCGAGCCCTGGGTCAACGGCACCGGCCTGGCCGTCAACAACTTCTCCTACAGCATCGGCGGCGGCCCCACCACCGGCTCGCCGAGCCCGAGCTCCACCGGCGGCGGCAACGGGAACGCAAGCTGCCGGGTCTCCTACACGAAGTCGGAGTGGGCGGGCGGCTTCACCGCCAACGTCACCGTGACCAACACGGGCACGACCGCGCTCAACGGTTGGTCCCTGGGCTTCTCCTTCCCCGGCGACCAGCACATCACAAACGCGTGGAGCGCCACCGTGAGCCAGAGCGGGTCCGCCGTGACGGCCACCAACGTCGGGTACAACGCCCAGATCCCGCCCGGCGGCAACACGTCGTTCGGATTCCAGGGAACGTGGGGCTCGAACGACAGCAACCCCACGTCCTTCCGGCTCAACGGGGCCACCTGCACCAACGGCTGACCGGCGGGCGCCTCTACGCGCTCAGGCAACGACCGTCGGGCAGCTTGCCCTGCAGGCCGTAACCGCCACCACCGCGCGGCACGGCTTCGTAGCCGACGAAGCAAGCCTCGGCGATCGGCACGCCGAACATGATCGTGCCGCGCGGTGCCGGATCGTCGGCCCGCGCGGCACGGACCGTGCCCCCCGGGTACCCGGCCCGGTCGAGGGACACCCTGATCGCCTCGACGAACGACGGCACGTCGGCGGCGGGATCGCCGGTCGAGAGCGCCCGGTTGCGCACCCCCCGATCCGACCGGACCGGCACCGGCAGCCCCTCGCACTCGGCGAATCGCCCGGACGGCGCCTGGCCGAGCACATCGGCGCAGGACAGCGGCGTCTGCACCGCGCGCTCCGCCTTGCGCATGTCGGCGTCGAGCCGGTCGCGCTGCTCCTGCGTCAGGTCGCCGCGCCGGGCGACGTCCGCGACGTAGCGGTCGCAGTAGCCCTGGTCGCCGGCTTGGCCCGCATACATGCAGGAGATGTACTTCGGCGAGCGCGGCGGCACCGCCGGGGAATCGCCGAGGCGGCCGATGACCAGCGCGCTCACCCCGCCGAGGAGGGTCAGCACCGCTGAGGCCGCGAGCGCGATGATCCCCCAGCGCGGCTTCCCGGTGGTGCCGCCATCGTCAACCGTCTCTGGCTCGGCCATGCGGGCAGTCTGCCAAAACCCGGCGGCCGGCGAGGCCCCGTCCCGGTCTCGACCGGCGGATCGCCGGCCGCGGTCACGACGTGTGCGCGGGATCGGCCACCGTCGGCGTCCGGCCCTCCTTGTAGGCCTGACGCGCGTCGACCAGGAACTCACGCGAGAACATGGCCGACAGCACGGCAATACCACCCCGGTGCACACGGACCTCACTCTGACGCAGCTGCCCGGTGAGCACGATCCGCCGGCCACCGCCGCCCTTGGGCGCCTCGCCGTCCTTGACCCGGCCACGACCGATACGCAGCAGGTCCCAATCCTCGACGACCGCGTCATCGTCGACCAGCAACTTCGTCATGGCGTGCTCAAGGTCGAGGTCGATGGTGATGTCACCGGCGGGGATGTGCGGCGACCGCAGGTCGAGGACCGCGACGCCACGGTGCGCCCGCACCTGGAAGTGCCGCTCCGCGGTCCAGTTCCCGAGCCGCTTCGTCACCGCGTGGTTCGCGGCGATCCGGACCGGGCTGATGGTCTGCACGTCGTTCATGAGAGGGGTCCCTTCCAACGCTGCCTGCCGTACTGGTTGACTCCAACTATTCACTACCAACTAGTCAGAGTCAACTATTCGGCGACGACGAACTGCTCCAGCAGGCCCGGGACCGCGGCCCGCGCCAGCCGCAGCGCCTCGTCGGCGGGCACGTCGAGCACCGGGTACCGCTGATTGCCGCCCGCCGTCGTCGCGACCAGCGTGGCCAGGCCGGCCCGGCGCTGGAAGAACGTCTCGCGGATGTTCCAGCCGATGACAGCGTCGGTGCGCAGGATCGCGCGCCGGCGCACCACGCTGCCGTACCGGCTGATCAGGGCCCCGTCCGCGATCGCATGACCGAGGCTGGCGGAGCGGTCGGCGGCCAGCAGCACGGCGATCGGCAACAGCGCCAGCGACGCCACCACCGCCCACCACGGCAGCCGGCCGGACCACCCGAGCAGCACACCGGCGACAACGATCAAAGAAGCGAAGAGCAAGGCTCGGGTGTACCGCCGGCGCCGCGCCCGCGGGCCGTGCGGCGTGAGCGGCGCGGTGATCGCCGCCGAGTCCCCGAGCACGAGCGCGGCCACCCGGTCCGCCTCCGCGCGCGGGGCGGGCGGCAGCAGCAGCGAGCCGCCCCGCTCGGCCCCGCGACCGACCCGCAGCCCGGTCGCGATCCCCAGCACCCGCGCGCCGCGCACGGTACGCAGCAGCAGCGGCTCGCTGACCTCCACGCCGCGCAGCCGGCGCTCCTCGATCGTGGTGGACCGGGTGGTGATCAGGCCGCGCCGGACGTGCAGGGTCCCGCTCGGGTGGCGGGTGAGCCGGAAGCCCCAGAACGCGAGCACATAACCGACCGTGGACGCGATCGCCACGAACACCACGGTGGTGGCAAAGACCTCCAAAATCGCAAGCGGCAGCGGTACCGACGACAGCTGATCGATGCCGCGCCGCACAACCCCGATCTGGGTCACGTTGACGTGGCCCTCGTTCACGAAACGCTGCCCGAAGGCCACCAGCACGCCGATCGCGACCAGCCCCGACAGTGTGAACGGCCCGTAGCGCACCCACGCCGGGTCGAGCCGGGCCAGCTCGATCTCCGGGTCGGCCTTCTCCGGGCCGGCCTCGGCGGTCGCCGCCGTCGCGGGCGCGGCGGTGTGGTGCAGCAGCTCGCGGTGGAGGTTCTCGGCCGCGGCGGCGCCGACCCCGTCGAGCTTGACGCCCTCGTTGCGCTTGTCGGTCTGACCGGTGCCGACGGTCACCCGGGCCAGCCCGAGCAGCCGGTGCAGCAGGTGGGCGCTGACGTCGACGGTGCGCACCCGGTCGCGCGGCACGGTAAGCACCCGGCGGCGGAAGAAGCCGCGGCGCACCTGCACGTGGGTCGCGGTGATCCGGTACGAGGTGGTGAAGTACCGCAGAATCCCCAGCCCCATGGCCACGGCCCCGGCGAGCAGGCCCCAGTAGCCGTGCCGGCCGCCCTGCAGGCTGGCGAAGATCAGCCCGGCGATCGCCGGCAGCAGGCGGATGGCCTCCTGCACCGGATGGACCAGGAGCATCCGCGGGCTCAGCCGGCGCCAGCCCTCCTTGCCGTCGAGGCTGGTCTGCTCGGTCGTGGCGATCGTGTCGACGGAGGTCACGTGGCATCCCCGGTGCTCTTGGCGACGCGGGTCGTCAGGTCGGACACGAGGCGGTCGGTGTCGGCGGCGGCCAGCCCATGGATCTTGATCGGCCCGGCGGCGGAGGCGGTGGTGACTGTGACGTTGGCGAGCCGGAAGAGCCGCTCGATGGGCCCGCGCTCGCTGTCGACCGTCTGCACCCGGGAGATCGGCGCGATCCGCCGCTCCACGCTGATCCAGCCGGTCTGGGTGTAGACGGCGGTGTCGGTCGCCTCCCAGCGGTGCACCCGATAGCGCCAGCGCGGCATGATCGCCAGGTGCGCGGCCGCGAGCACCAGCCAGGCCACCGCGACGGCGACGTGCGGCGTGACCGGCCCGTCGTCGTTGAGGTACCAGATCACCTGGGGCGCGACGAGCACCACCCA
Organism: Dactylosporangium sp. NPDC049140; assembly: GCF_040648435.1. Taxonomy (NCBI): domain Bacteria; kingdom Bacillati; phylum Actinomycetota; class Actinomycetes; order Micromonosporales; family Micromonosporaceae; genus Dactylosporangium; species Dactylosporangium sp. NPDC049140. Next base: position 154,094 of record NZ_JBEZDS010000001.1, read on the forward strand.
CAGCACCGCGGCTTTCGTGGCCCAGTACCAAACCGCCCGCGGGCTTACCCGATGCGCCGGCGGCCGCAGCCGGACCTGTTGTTCTTCGACATCCACGGTTTCCACGATCCCATGGAGCCGCCGTTCCCCAGGGTGTCGTTTGTCATCGGTCGTTCAGTACTGCATGACGCAATAAACGACCGTCGGGTGCGTGAACGAATACCACCGGTTCCATTTGTAGTCCCGCGTGCAGTTGTTGCCGTTGGTCCCGCCGGGCACGATGTCGACGATGTGGACCGTGCCCTTCGCCTTGCACGCCGAGGCGGCGACGACCCAGCCGGGCCCGCTCGGGAACTGGTAGCAGTAGTTGCGCACCAGGTACAGCTCCAGGCAGAGCCGGTAGCCGGACTCGGTGATGTAGGGCGACTCGGGATCGGAGCAGGTGTGGCCCGAGTAGTCGACGGACAGAACCCGGTAGGTGCCGCTGGAGCCGTTGCAGTTCCCCCGCCCCTCAAAGGTTCCGACCGAGTCGAGGGCGATGCAGTCCCCGACGCTGACCGGCGCCGGCGGCGGAGCGGCGCGCGTCGTCGGTACAACGGCCGGCGCTGTGTAGGTGTCGGTCGGATAGGGATCACGGGTCGCGACCGACACGGGCGACTGGCCCTCCGCCTCCGAGTGGCTCTTGTCCTTGAAGTAGAAGAAGCCCACCCCGGCCACGCAGACGCCGACCAGGCACAGCGCGAGCAGTCCCCCGATCACGCCGATGATGAGCCCCGTGTTGCTCTTCGGCTGCGGTGGCGGGGCGCCGGGGTAGCCGAAGGGACCCGGCGGAGGAGGCAGCGTCACCCCGGGAGTGTTACATAGATCGTCCATACTGTTTGCCCGGCCCGGCCGCCCGGCGCCACGGGAGCAGCGCGGCCAGATTGCCCCCCAGCAGCAGTGCGAGCAGCACGAGCGTCAGCCAGAAGCCGGCGCCCGTCCCCACGAAGTCGCGCGCATCCTTCCCGGCGGGCACCGCGCTCTGCTCCCGAACCCGCTCGGCGAGCCGGCTCACCACCAGCGCCTGCCCGGCGACCAGCGACAGCCCGGCCAGCGCCCCCAGCCCCGCCACGACCGCCCGGCGGCGCCGCGGCCGGGCCAGCATCAGCGCCGCGACCAGCGCAACGCCGACCACGACCAGCGCGCCCACGTACAACGGTTGCGGCCCGAGCCGGTCCTCCCGCCACTCGCCGGCCGGCCGCAGCTGATCGGCCGCCACGTCGGGCCGGCCGCCCAGCGCGAGGTCGAGCCCGTTGTACTTCGTCGTCCCGCCCGGCCGGGCGTGCCCGTAGCCGTCCGGCAGCCCGCAGGAGACGGTGGCGAACGGCAGCACGAAACACAGCAGCGCCAGCACCAGCGTGACTGGGCTGAGCCACCTCCGCCGCAAGGTCGTCGAGCCGGATGCCGTCGTCACCCGCTCGCCGGACGCGGCCGCCGCCGGAACATGTATCGCCCCCTCGGCGGCCACCGTCTCGGGCCGCTCGGCCACAGTGGGCGCCACCCCGAGGCGGGCGTGCAACAGCCGCCCGAGCAGCGGCATCCGGCTGCCGCCCCCGACCAGGAAGACGCCGGCCAGCTCGTGCGGGCCCAGCCCCGCCTCCGCCACCAGCTCGGCGGCGACGTCGACGACCGGGGCCAGCAGCGGCGTCGCCACGGCCTCGAGCTCGTCGCGGGTCAGGTGCAGATCGGCCGCGTACCCGGGCACGTGCACCGGCGCGACGCTGAGCCGGGAGAGACTCTCCTTGGCCGCGCGCACCTCCTGCCACAGCATGAGACGGTCGCGCCGATCCGCGTTCGTCACCGGCACCGCGAGCCGCTGCCACGCCTCGGGCGCCGCGCCGGACACCAGCCGGCCGAGAAGGCCGACCAGCGCCGCATCGACGTCCAGGCCACCGACGTCGAGCCCGCGCTGCGCGACAACGGAGCGGGCGGCAAGCTCGACCAGCGCAACGTCCGCAGTACCCGCGCCGACGTCGACGACGAGCAGCGCGCCGTGCGGCGGGAGCTCCTGGTGCAGTACCGACGCGTAGTAGACGGCGGCCGCGATCGGCTCGCTGACCAGCGTCACCGCGCCGAGCCCGGCCCGCTCGGCGGCCGCGGTGAGCACCGCGCGCCGCGACGCGGCCCACGTACTCGGAACGGTCAGCACCGCCGGCCCGGCCGGCCCGACCCGCTCGACGACCGCCAGCAGTACCGCGGCCAACAAGTCGGGAACGGCAACCGTGTGCGAGCCCAGCAGCACCGTCCCGTCGTCGACCCGCCGCTTCGGATTCGGCTCGAACGCCGCCGGATCGGCGCGCGCGAGCCGCTCCGCGTCGTTGCCCGCGATCAACGCCCCGTCCGCGCCGGCGTACACGGCCGACGGCAACTGTTCCCGGCCGTCGAACAGCAGCGGACGAACCTGCCCGTCGGCCCCGCGGAGCACGGCGACGGTATTGGAGGTGCCGAGATCGATGGCGAACGGGTACACGAACGCAACGTACGCCGACGCCCCGGACGATGGCGCCCGGGGCGTTTCGTTTACATCGAGCCTTACGCGATCGGCGCTTCCGGAACGATCGGCGTGACCGGCGTCGCCACGGTCTCGGCCGGCATGAGAATCCAGAGCACCGGGTAAATCAGGATCTGCGTGCCGGGAATGGCGAGCAGGATCAGCGCGAACAGCAGCCGAGCCGGCCAGGGGTCGATCCCGAACCGTCGTCCGAGCCCGGCGACAACACCGCCGAGCACCCGGCCGTGCGTCGGACGAACCAGGCCGTACTGCCGCATCGAGCCGTAGACGGTTTCCATTTTTCCGCGCTCCCTTGTCGAGGTACCACATCTGATGCATTAATCATGGGCGCCGAGCGGTCCGCGGGCATCGGGGACAGACCCCGGCCCGCCCCTGGCATCGCACCCGGAGCCCGCCTACGGGTCGCCCGAAATTGTGCGGCGAGTATCGACGTGGGCGGTTAGGTTTGCGGACGTGAGCAGGATTGTTTCGGTAAACCTGGCGGTCCCGGAGCCCAACCCGGCCAAGCGCGTAGGCATCACCGGCATCAACAAACAGCCGGTCGACCGCCTGGTCGAGGTACGCGCCCCGGGCCCGAAGACAACCGGCCTGCACAGCGGCCTGATCGGCGACCAGATCTTCGACGTACAGAACCACGGCGGCGACGACCAGGCCGTCTACGCGTACGCGCGCGAGGACTACGACTGGTGGCAGGCTCGCCTGAGCCGCCGCCTGCCGAACGGCATCTTCGGCGAAAACCTGACCACCGAGGACCTGGACGTGAACGGCGCGGTGATCGGCGAACGCTGGCGCATCGGCCCGACCCTGATCCTGCAGCCAACCTTCGGCCGCATTCCATGCGCAACGTTCCAGCACAAAATGGGCGAGCCCCGCTGGGTGAAAACCTTCACCCGAGCCAACCGCCCGGGCGCGTACCTGCGCGTTGTGGAACCGGGCGCGATATGGGCCGGCGATCCGGTGACGGTCGAAGATCGTCCGGCGCACGGGGTGACGATCGCGCAGGCCTTCCGGGCGTACACGACCGCCCCGGAACTACTGCCCGAACTGATCGAGACCGAAGGCCTGCCCGACGACCTGCGCGAGTCCCTCAGAAAGCGCCTGCCCCGGTGAAGGTTGTTTACCTGACGGATTTCCGTCGTACGGCGCCAATCCGCACTCCGTGACATCCGCGCCCACCCTCGACAACGCCTGTCAATCCTCGGGGGTTGCCGGAACCGGCACGCCGTGCACGGGTGGTCCCGCCCGCCCTCGTGCCAGACTCAGCACACGGCGAGTGGCTGGGAGCCCCGAATGGACGCTTCGATCGATCGGTACCTGCATCGCGTCGACGGGGTGGCCGCGGAGATATGGGTGCCACCAAGCCGCGGTCAGTTGTTCTGGCTCCGTCACGCACCCACGCTGTTCGCGCCGGCCGTGGAGGGCGGCAGCCGGCTCGCGCGCTGGTGGGCCATCGCCACCGTCACGCCCAGCACGAACATCACGGTGCTGAACCTGCGGTACCAGGCGTATCTCAACCTGATCTTCCACCGGACCCGGCTGGCCAAGATCGGGCACGCGGTTTGCATGCCGCTCATCGTGGCCTCGATGCTCGCGGCGTGCTGCGCGCTGCCGCTCGGGTCGCTGCCGGTCAACGCGTCACTGCCGGCCGCGGCGGGGCTGTCGGCCTGGTGGCTGTGGTGGGCGATCAAAGAGCGCGACCCGCTGTGGGGCGCGAGCGGCGTGCTGCTGGTCGCGGCCGTGTACGCCCTCGCCAACGCCGCCTACGCGCTGCGGCCGCACACGATCGCCGGGTCGGCGCTCCTGGCGCAGCCGCTGGCGTGGGTGGTGCTTGGTTCGGTACTGCAGGCCGCCTCGCACGCGCTCGAGCCGCTGCCGCCGCGGGTGACCCGGTCGCCCCGCTGGGTCCCGATGAGGGAGTACCTGTTCGGCGCCGAGGGCAGGCGCAATTCGCGGGCGACCACGGCACGCCGGGTCGGCCACCTCGCCGCCCAGACGGCCTTCGGCACCGTCGACGAGCTGGTCGCCTCGCCGCGGCTGCTGCCGGTACTGCTGCTGGACCTGCTCTGGCGGCTCGGGCACGACCCCGCCCGCCGGGCCGCCTGGCGAGCGCAGGCGACGCAGGCGTTCGCCAGCGGCAACCCGGGCCTCGACTTCATCGGCATCGGCGGCGCCACACCGCTGCGGATTCCGGCCTGACGCACCTGGTCCGGGGCGATCTCTGACGCGACTCGGGTCCATCCGCCGCTACCTGTCGTGGTGCACGCCGAGCTCGGCGCCGCGCTGAGCCTGGACGCGACCCAGCTGACTCCCGCAGCTCTGTCGACGTTCAAGCACGCCGCTTCCATGGCCAACCCGAAGTTCTACGAGCTGCAACGGTTGCGCAAATCCACCTGGGACACGCCACGGTTCGTCCGCGGGTACGACCTCACCGTCGACGATCGCCTGACCCTTCCCCGCGGGCTGCGGCACGCCGTCGAGGGGATCGTCGAACGGGCCGGCTCACGCCTGGCCATCGTGGACGTACGAACCCCAGGCCGCGAGATCGACGTCACCTGCACCGCAGAGCTCGATGCCACGCAGAGCACGGCGGTCGGCGCGTTGCTCGCGCATGACGACGGTGTCCTCGTCGCCCCGCCCGGATCGGGCAAGACCGTCATGGCCTGCGCGGTCATTGCCGAACGGGCCGCGGCAACGCTGGTGCTCGTCGACCGCAAGGCGCTGGCCGAGCAGTGGCGTGCCCGGATCGAGCAGTTCCTCGGCATCAAGACCGGGGCAGGTCGGTGGCGGCCGGCGCAAGCTCAGCGGGGTTCGATGCCACCCTCCGAAGGTACCCCTGGGGGTACGTTCGGCAGAAGGTCGGGGGACCCTAGCCATCGGTCGCACGTGGCTAACGCAGCCCCGGGTACCCCCTGGGGTATGTTGGTTGCGGAGGTGGGTGCACATGGAGATGGGTCCGGTCCTGCTCAAGGATGCGCTGATCCGTTTGAAGCGTGCGCAGGGGCAGCTCGGCGCGGTGATCGCAATGATCGAGAACGGCGAGGATTGCCAGCGGGTCCTCACCCAGTTGGCCGCCGTTTCCAGCGCCGTTGACCGGGCGGGCTTCAAGATCATCGCCACGGGCATGCGGGAATGCCAGGCCGCCCGCGGACGGGGCGAAGAGCCGCCGATGAGCGAGGAAGAGCTCGAGAAGCTGTTCATGTCGCTGTCCTGACCTCGAGGCCATCACCCACCAAGGGCGTGACCTCGGCAATGTCATGGCAGGAGTCCGTCTATCGCATACCCCCAGGGGTATATGCTGTGAGGAGTCGAACGATGACCGTGCGAGAGATCCGGGTCGATCAGCTGCGCCGCGACGGCGGTGCCGTCGTGCTGCTCGATGTGCGCAGCCCGGGTGAGCACGCCGATGGTCACCTGCCGGGCGCGGTGAACGTGCCTCTCGACCGCCTGGACGCGGTCGCCGCCCGGTACGCCGGGCAGGACGTGGTGACGGTGTGCCGCTCCGGCGCCCGCAGCCTGGTCGCCGCGCGAATGCTGGCCGCGGCCGGCGCCCGTGTGCAGTCCCTGACCGGGGGCACCGAGGCCTGGCGGCAGGCCGGGCACCCGATCGAGACCGGCCGCTGACCACAAACCGCAAGCGAACGAGGAGACAGAGCAGTGACTGACTTGAGCGTGGAGGTCGTGCAGACCTCGTCTTTAGGCGACCGCAGCTACCTGGCCCACGACGGACAGGTGGCGGTCGTCATCGACCCGCAACGCGACATCGACCGCATCCTGGCCCTGGCCGGCCAACTCGCCGTCCGCATCACCCACGTCGCCGAGACCCACCTGCACAACGACTACGTCTCCGGCGGCCTCGCCCTCGCCCAGTTGACCGGCGCGACCTATCTGGTCGCCGCCGACGACCACGTCGGCTTCGAGCGCCGGCCGGTGACCGACGGCGACGAGATCGCCATGTCGGCGCGGATGCGGCTGCGGGTCGTGGCCACGCCGGGCCACACCTTCCACCACGTGTCCTACATTCTCGACGGCAGCGACGGACCGGTCGGCGTGTTCACCGGCGGATCCCTGCTGTTCGGCACCACCGGCCGCACCGACCTGCTCGGCAAACAGCACGCCCACACCCTGGCCGGATACCAGCACGCGTCCGCGCGCCGGCTGGCCGACCTGCTGCCCGACGGCGCACAGGTATGGCCGACCCACGGCTTCGGCAGCTTCTGCTCCGCCACCCAATCCGACGCCCCAGAGTCGACCATCGGCCGGGAACGCACCGCCAACCCGGCGCTGCGCCTGGAAACCGACGACTTCGTCCAACAGACCCTCGCGGGCCTCGACGCCTACCCGGCCTACTACGCGCACATGGGCGCCCGCAACGCCGCCGGCGCCGACCTGATCGACCTCACCCCGGTCGCCGTCGCCGACCCGGCCGAACTGGCCCAGCGGATCACCGACGGCGAGTGGGTGGTCGACCTGCGCTCCCGCAAAGCGTTCGCGCACCGCCACCTGACGGGCACCCTGAGCTTCGGCCTCGACGGCCCCATGTCCACCTGGCTCGGCTGGATGGCGCCATGGGGAGCGCCGATCACCCTGCTCGGCGACAGCGAACGGCAGGTCGCCGACGCGCAACGCGAACTCGCCCGCATCGGCATCGACCGGCCCGCCGCCGCGGCCACCGGCAGCCCTGAGCAGTGGGCTGACGGCGACGAAACCCGCCTGGCCGAACTCACCACGGCGACCTTCGCCGACCTGGCCGCCGCCCGCGCCGGTTCCCCGCCGCACAGGCTGCCCGGCGTCGACGTGCTGCTCGACGTTCGGATGACCAACGAATGGCGCACCGACCACATCGACGGCGCCGTGCATATCCCGCTGCCCGACCTGCCGCACCGCCTCAACGAGGTGCCCGCCGGAACGGTGTGGGTGCACTGCGGCTCCGGCTACCGCGCCGCGGCCGCCACCAGCCTGCTGCAACGCGCCGGCCGGCAGGTCGTGCACATCGACGACGCCTACCCCGCCGCGGCCGACGCCGGCCTGCTCATCGTTCCCGGAAACTGACAGGAGCACCCGACCGTATGACCACGCCCACCGGCACCCCGGCCAGCCTCGACGTCGCCACCCTGCAACACCTGATCGCCACCGGCAGCGCGCCCCGGCTGATCGACGTGCGCACCCCGGCCGAGTTCGAGACCGCGCACATTCCCGGCTCCTACAACGTGCCATTGGATCTGCTGCGCGAGCACCGCGACGAGCTCCGCGCCCATCTCGACGAGCAGGTCGTGCTCGTCTGCCGCTCCGGGCAACGTGCCACCCAGGCCGAACAAGCCCTCGCCGGCGCGGGCCTGCCGAACCTGCGGGTCCTCGCCGGCGGCATCACCGCCTGGCAGACAGCTCAGGCACCCGTAACGGCTGGCACCCCACGGTGGGACCTCGAGCGACAGGTGCGACTCGTCGCCGGCAGCATCGTCCTGCTCGCCGTGCTCGCCAGCACTGTGGCCGAACCGTTGAAGTGGATCGCCGCGCTCGTCGGTGCCGGCCTCACCTTCGCCGCGCTGACCAACACCTGTGCCATGGGCATGATGCTGGCTAAACTGCCGTACAACCGCGGCCCTCGCACCGGCCTCGACCAGGTCGTCACCGCCCTGGTCACGGACCGGCGGTAGAGCCATGCCATGCCAGCCCAGCACGTGCTCCCGGTCAGCCGGTGCGGGCCGGCCGGGACGAGGCCAGGCATGATCGCCGCGATCGGGTTCGGCGCTCTCATCGGCATTCTGCTCGGCCTGCTCGGCACTGGCGGCTCTATCCTCGCCGTCCCCGCCCTCGTCTACGGCGCCGGCCTCACCCTGGCCGCCGCCGTGCCCACCTCGCTGCTCGTGGTCGGCATCTCGTCGGCCACCGCCCTGCTCCCTCGCCTACGGGCGGGCCTGGTGCAGTGGCGCATCGCCGGCATCGTCGGCGGCACCGGCGCCGCAGCGGCCTTTGCCGGCGCCGCCGTCAACCGGCTCCTCGACCCCCGCTTCGTGCTGGTCGGCTTCGCCGCCCTCATGATCACCGCCGGACTACGGATGCTGCGCGACACCGACGACTCCGGCGGCGACTGCGCCCTGCCCGGCGGCGGCATCAACTGGCGCGGCTGTCTACCCAAATCCATCGCCGCCGGGCTCGCCGTCGGCTTCCTCACCGGTCTGTTCGGCGTCGGCGGCGGCTTCCTCATCATCCCCGCCCTCATCCTGCTGCTCGGGCTGACCATGCCCACCGCCGTAGCCACCTCACTGCTCATCATCGTCATCAACTCAGCCGCCGGCTTCGCCGCCCACGCCGGCGAGGCCCCCATCGACTACGGCATCACCGCGGCATTCATCGCCGCCGCCATCACAGGCTCTCTGGCCGCCGCTCGGATCGCCAACCGTCTGCCGACCCGCAGGTTGCAGCGCGGGTTCGCCTACCTCGTGTTTGCCGTTGCCGCGTTCGTCGCCATCCAAGCGGTCGTCAATCCGGCCGCGGCCTGACTCCAGGTAACGAGGGGCCGGGATGTGTGGTTGTCGGCGTGAGATCCCGGCACCCGGCGCTCGCCGCGCCGTCGTGATCGAAGTCGTGTGCCGGTCGCCCGGACAGTCGCCCGGACGACCACGGGACGACTTCGATCAACCCGCCCATGATCGAACATCCGCTGCCGAGGATTCGGGTGGCCGTACAGGCGTCCCGGTCGCACGCGGCGAACACAGCCGAATCCACTGTGGATTTCCGGCGACACAGCGTCGTCTCGATGGCCGCCGGCGTCGGCGGCACGAACATCGTGGGCGCCGATGCCGGCCGCGACGCTCGCGGGGACGGCGGTCACCCGGGCCCGGTCGTTTAGGGCCCGGATTGCGGGTGATGGTTCAGCGATGACGGTGCGACTCCGCAGGCTCAACGGTGGCGAAACGGCCGTCACCGACAAGCGGCTCGATGCACTTCGCGCGGCCTTCCAGGGTCGGCTCATCACACCGGATGATCCCGGGTATGACGAGAGTCGTGTCGTGCACAACGGCATGTTCAAACGGCGCCCCGGGCTCATCGCCCGGTGCTCGGGAGCGGCGGACGTGATCGACGCGGTGAACCTCGCGGGCGAACGCGATCTGCTGGTCGCCGTGCGAGGCGGTGGCCACGGGATCGCGGGGCACAGCGCCTGCGACGAGGCCATGATGATCGACCTCTCGGCGATGCGGGGTGTCTGGGTGAACCCCGCCGAACGGCTCGTTCGCGTCCAGGGCGGGGCGACCTGGGGAGACGTCGACCGGGAGACCCAGGTGTTCGGCCTGGCCGTTCCCGGCGGCGTCGTGTCGACGACCGGTGTCGCCGGCCTGACGCTGGGCGGTGGACTCGGCTGGTTGCAGCGCAAGTACGGCCTCAGCTGCGACAACCTCGCCGCCGCCGAGATCGTCACGGCCGACGGTGCGCTCCTTCGGGCCAGCGGGACCGAGCACGAGGAGCTCTTCTGGGCACTTCGCGGCGGCGGCGGCAACTTCGGCGTTGTCACCGCCTTCGAGTTCCATGCGCATCCGGTCGGACCGACCGTCATGTTCGGGTTGGCGATGTACGCCGCGGCCGATGCTGAGGAGATCCTGCCGGCCTGGCGGGCCTGGACAACCGGCCTGCCGGACGAGGTCACCGGCCGGGCCATGTTCTGGTCGATGCCGGCCTCGCCGCTGCTACCGCCGGAGGTGCACGACCGGGACGTATTCATCGCCGCGGCCGTGTACGCGGGTCCGCCCGACGAAGCCATGAAGATCCTCAGACCGATCGGCGAATTCGGTACGCCACTCGCCGATCTCAGCGGGCCTATGCCGTTCCGGGACGTACAGCGGCTCTTGGACTGGATGTTCCCGAAGGGGCAGCTGCTCAGCTATTGGAAGTCGGTGGGCGTCCGCGAGCTCGGCGACGACGTGCTCGAGGTGGTGCTGCGCCGAGGACTTGAGCGGCCGCATCCTCGCACCATGGTCCACGTGCCGCAGATGGGGGGCGCCGTGCAGCGGCCGGGGATCCATGACACCGCCTTCGGCGACAGGAGCGCGGCGTACATCGTGAGCATCGACGGCAACTGGACCGACGCCGCCGACACCGAGGCCGACGTACGGTGGGTGCGGGATGCCTTCAACGAGGTGAATGGCCTGCCCTCGGCGGCTGGCATTTACCTCAACTTCAACGGCGACCCGGACCTGGACAGCGCGAGCAGGCGCGCGGCGTTCGGCGAGAATCTCAACCGGCTGGCTCGGGTCAAGCGGGACTTCGATCCCGGCAACCGTTTCCGGCTCAACAACAACATCCGGCCGACCGGCTGACAAAAGACTGGGCGGAACTCCGCCGGCTGTACTTGGCTGAGGGGATGTCGTTGCGCAGCGCCCCGGCGGGGCACGCGCTACGCGACAGCGCTCACGATCTGCCCGGCGAGGGCCTGCCATTGGGCGTAGGCGTCCGGAAACGCCGATACCTGCACGGTCTGTGCCGCCACCGTGACGGCCATCTGTTCCCAGCCTTGGACCTGCACCAGCGCCGCGTAGAAGCGGCGTGCCGCCTCGGCCGGATTCATAAGCTGGGCGACGGTGCCCCAGTTCGGCCGCTGCTGGAACAGGCCGACCGAGTCGTGGTCGCTTCCGACTCCCTCGTTGGGGAGTTTGAGCGACTCCGGAACGTTGGAGTTCGCGAGGTTGTGCAGATGGCTTTCCTGCAGCGCGGTGGCGATCGCGACGACGAATGCGCGCTGCGGCAGGTTCAACTGCTGCCCGACCTGGATGATCGTAACGGCGTTGTTCATCTCCGCCTGGGTCAGCCCGCCTACGGGAGTGTGGACGGTCGGCGATGGCGCGGCCGTTGACGGTGCGGCGGCGGTCGCGCTCGGCGCCGGCGACTGACTCGGTTGCGCGCCAGCCGAAGCCGCCGGCTGGTCGCCCGTGCGCCCGCCGCCACGGGATGCTCGGTTCTCGGCGTACGCCGCCCGCCCGCTGTCGCCCCGCTGCACGGCGTCGACCTGGACCACGGTGGCCGGTCTGTCGACCGGCGATGCAGATACGAACAGCGCACCGATCGCCGAGAACGCGACGATGACCGCGGCCGAGGACACGCCGATCCCCTTGCGGGCCACCGAGTGGCGGCCGCGACGGTAGCGGTGCCGGTGACGGGCGAGGTGCCGGCGCGGCACGGCGCGTCGCTGCCCGTCGGTGTCATCGGGCGGCATGAGGCGACCTCACGACCGGCGGACAGTGCTGATAGCGGTACTTCACGAACTACCTCGACAGACTTGCTCAGCACGCGCCTGCTGCTGGGCGGCGGACGGCGGCGCCGGAGTTCCGGCCGGCACGAGCGAGGGCACGGGCCATCGACCGTCCACAGGGGACGGTTGGGAGGTGTGCCGGGCAGGCGGGTGTGACCGGTACGCGCGCCGGAACGGTTATCGGACCAGACGGCGTCTTTGCTGTGCCGGCCGGCCTCCGGGGCCGCGGGTCGAGGTATAGCGACATGCGAGGGTCTGCACGCGATGCTCCTTCCGATGCCGCCTACCGAGTTAGCTGACGGATTCGGGCGGGAGGATTGCCCTACCTCGCGGCGCGTGGCCGCTTGGATTCACCCCAGTTGTGCTTGGTTCCCCGGCTCGTGCGAGCACGACTCGGCGGGCCCGCCGCGTCGTCACCTCGAACGGAGACGGCCAGGCGCAGCGGACCCCAAGACCATATCGGCTGCATAACCGCAGGTGAAGCCCCAAACGGAACTGCCAAGGTGCGCACGGCAGCCGGGCCTTCTGCCGCTTGCCGCGACGATCTCGCTGTGGCGCAGGTGGCCGGTGAGGACGATGCGCCTACCGCCGGGCGTCTTCGGGGCCTCGGCGTCCTTGACCCAGCCGCGACCGATACGCCGCAGGTCCAAGACCGCGGCACTGTGGGCCCGCGACGCCGAGGCAGATGGACACCGAGCGGTCTGCCACCATGACGTACCGTGACGTCGCCGTGGGTTGAGCCGGGCGGTTGTGTCATGGTTGAGCGCGATGGTAGGGCGTCTGCTGAACGGCCGGTACGAGCTGCGATCGGTCATCGGCCGGGGCGGCATGGCCGAGGTGTGGCTGGCCGTCGACGGGCGCCTGGGCCGATCCGTGGCCGTGAAGATGCTGCACGACGAGGGCGGCGCCGATCCGTCGCTGCCGGAGCGGTTCGAGCGCGAGGCGCACACCGCTGCGCGGCTGTCGCACCCGAACATCGTGGCCGTGTACGACGTGGGGGTCGACGACCGTACGCCGTACCTCGTGATGGAACTGGTCCAGGGGCACAGCCTCGCCGACGAGCTGGCCGCGGGCCCACTGGATCCGCGGCGTGCGGTGCGCATCGCCGAGCAGGTGTGCGACGCCTTGGCGGCCGCGCACGACGCCGGGGTGGTACACCGGGACGTGAAGCCGGCCAACATCCTCATCGGCGACGAGGGCCAGGTGAAGGTCTGTGACTTCGGCATCGCCCGCATCACCGACCGGGCGCAGACCTCGCTGACCGCCCCCGCCACCGTGCTCGGCACCAGCTCGTACATGGCGCCGGAACAGGTCCTCGGCGAGCCCGTGGACGCCCGGACCGACCTGTACGCGCTGGGCTGCGTGCTGTACGCGATGCTCACCGGCCGCCCGCCGTTCATCGCCGACTCGCCGGTGCAGATCGCGTTGCAGCAGGTGCACCAGGCAGCGGTACCGGTGGCGGTCCTGCGGCCCGGCCTGCCGCCACAACTCGCCGGGCTGGTCGGCGCGCTGCTGGCCAAACGCGCAACGGACCGGCCGGCGAGCGCGGCGCAGGTCCGCACGGCTTTGGCCGGCGGGACCGGTGGGGCCGCAACGGCTGTGCTCGCGCACGCCGCCGGACCGGCCGCTTTCGCGCGTGGCGAAGGACCGGCCGCGCTTGGGGGCGAGGCGCCGATCCGCGGCCGCGCCGCGGTGCGGCCGGCAACGCGCAGCCTGCCCATGCTCGGCGAGCCGCCCACACCAGCCGCCCGGCGACGGGGCCGCTCGGCCGGGATCGCGCTGGCGGCGCTCGGCGCGCTCGCCGTCGCCACTGTCGTGCTCGCGCTCGGGACCCTCCCGAGCCGGTCCGACCACCCAGCCGCGGCGCCCACCCCCGCGGACACGACGCAGTCGCTGCCGACCGCGGACACCTCGAGCGCGGCGCCGAGTGACACACCGACCGACCCGTCGAGCACAGCGCCGACCGACACACCGAGCGATACGACGACGAGTGATACGACAGGGGCGACGTTGGCCGCGGCCCGTGCCGCTGTGAAGGCGCAGGCCGCTGACGGCGGTCTGGACAGCGGTACCGCGCGTGAGCTGAACCGCCGGCTCGACAACCTCGCCCGCGACCTCAAGCGCGGCAACGCCGACAGCGCCGCAGCGGAGGTGGCGAGCCTGGTCGACCGGCTCCACCAACTGCACCAGGACGGCACACTCACCGGCACCGGGTACACGGCGGTGCTCACCCCGGTCGACCAGCTCGCGGCGAACCTGCCGACCCCCGACGACAACAGCGAGCGGGACTGACCCGGCGCCTCGCGCGGATCGTCGGCCAGCAGGCCGCCGGCCCATGGGTTGCGAGGCACACGCCGGGCCGCGCGGCGGCTTGCCGATCCGGTCGATGCGGGTTCAGTGTCGCTGATAGCGGCCGATGAGACGGCCCGAGGCCAACACCTTCCCCGCCGTCGCCCGCCGCAGGTCGACAGCCGACGCTCCCTCGGCAAGGCGGAGCGGTTCGGACAGGGCGAGTACCTCGAAGATGTACCGATTGCTGGGTCGATTCGCCGCAGCCGGTGACAAGCTGAGACTGCAACCGCCAGCACTCTCGCGGCAGCAGATCGGGGACACTCCAAGCATCAAGGTCCACTCAGGCGATCTCAGGACTGGCGGATCGCTTCGCCGGCAAGTTCGAGACGCACATTCCTGCCAACAAGGACACCACCGCTTTCGAGGGCCACGTTCCAGACCAGCTCATAGTCCTCACGGTCGATTTCCGCCGTCGCGCTGAAGCCGAAGATGTCCTGCCCGTACGGATCGCGGCCGGCGCCACCAAAATCCACCTGGAGGTCGACCGGCCGGGTTATCCCCTTAATTGTCAACTCCCCGGTCAGCACGAACCGTCCGGTGGTCCCGTTGGACTGTTGCGGGAGTCTGTAGGCTTCGTTCGTGCGACCTAGTCGTTGATTTCTCAAGCGGGCCCAGAAGAAGATCGGATCGTTGTTTCCCTGCCATTTGACACCCGTGCTGCGGTACTCCAGGGTGGGATACCGGTCCACATCAAGGAAGTCAGGGCTTCTCAGGTGCGCGTCCCGGTCGGAGTTACCGGTGCTCACGCTCGCCGCCCAGATGGATGCGGTCACCGAGGAACTCAACGGATCCTCACCCACGATGATTCGTGCGGCCGCCTCACCGAAGTCACCGCGAACGGGACTTACCATCATGTGCCGAGCCACAAAACCGATTCGCTTGTGCGCCTCATCGAGAAGGTAGGTGCCTGGAGCCGGGATGTTGATACCATCCCAAAACCGTGTTGCGGAATCGGACATCGTCGTGCCTCCTCCCCCGCGTTATTCCACGCGTTTTGCCTACGTGCCGCCGTTCTTCGGCAAGCGCACCGAAGTCGGACAGACGTACCGATCGCCCAGCATAAGCGAGCGTTGCCCCGCCAAATCCCGGCCCCCTCACAGAGCAAGGAACACCACATTCCGTGTGCCTGTCCGTATCTCCGACGACGCGCAGCGTCAGCATCCTTGCTCGGCGACCGATTGCTTTTCGCCACCCACCTCACAACGATGCGGCTCCCGTTTGTACCGACCGGTTGGAAATATCAGGCAGCAAATTCTCGGAAGCAACTCAAGAACGTCGAAGAATCGGTCGAACAGGCGACCCGCTGCGCGCGCTGCCTCGTTAGGGACCATCACTTGGGCCGTATCCCGGAGACCCGCCTCGCCCTTGGGCCTGCGGTCGCAGGCCTCGGACGGCGGATCGGCCGGTTACGGTTGCCGGTGTGCGGACGGAGGCGGACGGGACGATCAGTTTCTCGGTACTCGGCTCGGTCAGAGTGGTCCGCGCCGGCGCCGAACTGCATCTTGGCGCCCGTCAGCAGCGCCTGGTGCTCGCGTTGCTGCTGGCTCGGGCTGGTTCACCAGTTTCCTCGGCCGAGCTGGTCGACCTGCTCTGGGACGAGGATCCTCCGGCCAGCGCCGCGAACGTGGTGCACCGGCACGTCGGGATGCTCCGGCGGCTGCTTGAGCCCGGTCTGCCCACCCGATCGGCGGGCCGGCACATCCTCCGGGAGCTCTCGGGCTATCGGCTGCACGCCGACGAGGAATCCCTTGACCTGTTGAAGTTCCGGTCGCTGAGCCGGCTGGCGGATCGGCATCTGCAGGACGGCGACCCGGAGTCGGCGCTGCGGCATTTCCTCGACGGGCTACGGCTGTGGCGCGGCCGGTGCGCCTCGGGCCTGGAACCGGCCTCCCGCCAGCATCCCGCGTTTCTCGCCGTGGAGGCCGAACGCGCCCGCGCCGCGCGCGAGGCCGCCGACGCGGCCGAACGATGCGGCCGGCTGAGCGCGGTACTGGCGCCGTTGCGGCAGGCAGCCGAGCAGCACCCGCTCGACGAGTCGCTGCAGAGCCGGTTGCTGCTGGCGCTCGCCGCCGACGGCCGCCAGGCGGAGGCCGTCGAGCTGTACCAGGCGGTGCGCCGCCGGCTCGCCGACGACCTGGGCATCGATCCAGGCGAGGAGCTGCGGGAGGCGTACGACCGGCTGCTGCACCAGCGCACCGGGTCGGCGCCCACCAAGTCGCCGCCGCCACTCCCCCGGCCCGCGCAGCTGCCGCCTGACCTGCCCTTCTTCAGCGGCCGGGACGACCTCATCGCCGAGGCCCGCGCGGCGACCGCGCGCCCGGGCGGGCCGGCTGTGCTCGCGATCGACGGCATGCCCGGGATCGGCAAGACCGCCCTTGCCGTCCACCTCGCCCACGAGTTCGCCGCCGGGTACCCGGATGGGCAGCTGTATGTCGACCTGCGCGGATACGACGGGCGGGAGCCGAGGATGAGCCCGTCCGAGGCGCTGCGCGGCTTCCTCGGCTCGCTCGGGGTGCCCCAGGAGGGCATTCCCGCCGAGCTGCACGCCCAGGCGGGCATCTACCGCAGCCGCCTTGCCGGCCGGCGCCTGCTGATCGTGCTCGACAACTGTCGGGACGCCGAGCAGATCCGGCACCTGCTGCCGGGCAGTCCCGGCTGTCTGGTGATCGTCACCAGCCGCAGCCGGCTCAGCACTCTGCTGACCACGGCCGGCGCCCACCCGTTGCCGATCGGCCTGCCGAGCGTCGACGAGGCCCGCGCGGCGCTCCTGGGGCCGCTCGGCGCCGGCCGCCTCGCGGCGGACCCGGCCGCGATCGACGCCATCATCGCCGGCTGTGGGCGGCTGCCGCTCGCGCTGGCCGTGGTGGCCGCCCGCGCGGCGAGCCTGCCGCGGACGCCAACGGCACAGATCGCCGCCGAGCTGGCCCAAGCGCCTGGGAGCCTGGACGGCTTCGACGGCAACGACCCGCAGACCGGCTTGCGTGCCGCCTTCTCCTGGTCATACCAGGCACTCTCCGCGCCGGCCGCCCGGCTCTTCCGCCTGCTGCCGCTCCATCCGGGCCCCGACATCCCGGTCGCCGGGGCGGCGGCCCTGGCCGGCGTCCCGCTGCGGAGCGCGCGGGCACAGCTCGGCGAGCTGAGCCGCGCGCACCTGATCAACGAGGACCTGCCCGGCCGCTACCGCACCCACGACCTGCTGTTGGCCTATGCCATGGAGCTCGGCGAGGAGAACGACAGCCCGGCCGAGCGCGCCGCCGCGGAGCTGCGGTGCCTACAGTTCTACCGAGCCACCGGCTATCAGGCGCATCGAAGGCTGTTGACCTCCGAGGACCACCCGATGATCGATCCGGGGCCGGGCGAGACCCCGCTACGCTTCGCCGATCACGGCGACGCCATGCGCTGGTTCACCGCCGAGCGGCAGGTCCTGATCGCGCTCGTGGGCCGGGCCGCTCAGCAGGGCCGGCACACCGAGGCCTGGCAGCTCGCCCTGGGCATGCAGCACTTTTTCGAACGCAGCGGCCGGTGGGCCGACTGGACGGCAACCGGCGAGGTGGCCCTCGAGGCCGCCCGGGTCGCCGGCGACCTCGTAGGGCAGGCCCGGATGCACCGCAGCCTGGCCGGGGCGGCCTACTTCCGGCACGAGCACGAGACCGCGGTCGGGCATCTCGACCAGGCGGTCGAGCTGCTCGCCCGGCTCGGCTTGCACGGCGAGATGACTCGGGCAGGGATCAACCGGGCGATGATTCTGCGTGCCCAGGGGCGACACGAGGAGGTCGTCCGGACGCTGTCCACGGCGCCCGGGCCATGGGTGGCCGGACACGACAAACTGCTCGCGGACGTCCTGGTGATCATGGCCGCGAGCTACGCCGAGTTGGGCCGGCAGGAAGATGCCGTGCGCCGCGCGGAGCAGGCGATGGCGCTGTCACGCGGAGCGCAGTACAAGCTGGGCATCGCCGAGGCGTGGGAGGTGCTCGGCCAGGTGCATTTCGCCCGCCAGGAGCTCGGCCAGGCGGTTGACTGCTGGCGCGAGGCGGCCGTCGCCTATCAGGAGGCCTCGGCGCCGGCGGCGGCCGCGGAGGTGCTGGCGCTGCTCGGCGAAGCCCTCGCCGCCGCCGGCGACCAGGACACCGCGGTGCGGGCGTGGCAGGAGGCGCTGGCTCTGATCCCGCACGCGCAGACCCGGATGCGCCGGCGGCTGACCGACCTGCTCGCGGCGGTCACGTCGCGTCCGTGACCGATATCCATCGGTGACGGCACTCGATCCGCACTTCAGCGTCAGTCCATTCGCATCCGTCGTCCCTAGGCTCGTGCCGCATTCACCGTTGCTGCTGCGTACGGGGGACATCGTGCTGCGGGTACCCGATCGATCATCGGCCGGCAGGTCTGAGCGCATGACTGCACTGCATGCGGACCACGCCCACGCCGTGCTGCGTCTGCTGCTCGTACTGACCCGCGGCCAGGGGCAGACCGCCGAGGACCTGCTCCAGGAAACGATGCTGCGGGCCTGGCGGCACATCGACGCGGTGCCGACCGAGCCCGATGCCGCCCGCCGGTGGCTCTGCACCGTCGCCCGGCGGCTCGTCATCGACGGCCTCCGGCTGCGACGGGGGCGCCCGGCCGAGGTCCATCTGGTCGACATGACCTGGATTCCCGCTGCTGACGACACCACCGGCACCGCGCTGGCGTCGTACGCCATCCGGCGCGCGCTCGGTCGGCTGAGCCCGGCGCAGCGCATTCTGCTCTCCGAGGTCTACCTGGTCGGGCGGTCAAAGGAAGAGGTCGCGGGCCGGTTGGGAGTGCCGATCGGCACGGTGAAGTCCCGGACCCACCATGCGCTACGCGCCCTGCGCACCGGCCTCCAGGCGGCCTGAGCAGGTACGACTCCGCCGGAAGGCGATCCGGCCACCGCGTCGAAGCGCACCATGTGGTGGCGACCGCGGCAACCAGCCCTGCGTAAGATCGCATCAAGATGACCGGCCCGCTCTCATTCGCCCTTCTCGGCCCGGTACGGGCCTGGCGCGGCCAGTCCGAAATCGACCTCGGTACCCGGCAGCAGCGGCTGATCCTGGCGTTGCTGCTCGCCCGGGCCGGCGGCGCGGTCAGCGTCGCCGAGCTCGTCGACCTGCTTTGGGCGTCCGACCCCCCACCCAGCGCGGTCAATGTGGTGCACCGGCACGTCGGGATGCTCCGGCGGCGCTTCGAGCCGGGCCTGCCGACGCGGGCAACAGGCTCGGTGCTGATCCGCGACGGCGCCGAATATCAGCTACGGATCGACAGCGAGTCGCTCGACCTCGTGCGTTTCCGGCGCCTGGTCGCCGAGGCCGGTGGCAGCTCCGGCGAGCCTGCCGTCGAGCTCTATCGGGAGGCACTCGCGTTGTGGCACGACCGGTGCGCCGCCGGCCTGCAGGCCGGCGGCCGGGCGCATCCGGACTTCGTCGCTGTCGACAGGGAGCGGTTCGCGGCCGTCCGAGCGGCGGCCGACGCCGCCTTGCGGGCCGGGTGCATCGACGCGGTGCTGCCCGCGATCCGGCTGGCCGCCGAATACGAACCGCTGGACGAGGCACTGCAGGCGCGGCTGCTGCTCGCGCTCGCCGCGCACGGCCGCCGGGCCGAGGCCCTCGCGGCGTTTACCGGCATCGAGCGCCGGCTCGCCGATGAGCTCGGCATCCGTCCGGGCGACGACCTGCGCGCGGCCCGGGACAGCCTGCTCGACCACGACGCCCCGGCGACGATCCGGGCCGAGCCGCCAATGCAGTTGCCGGCCGACCACCCCTACTTCACCGGCCGCCGCGACGTCCTGGGCGGCGTGGAGGAGCTGCTGGCCGGAGACCGGCCGACCAACACGCTGGTCATCAATGGCATGCCCGGCGTCGGGAAGACCACCCTCGCGGTGCGCCTGGCCCACCAGCTGGCCGGCCGTTACCCCGATGGGCAGCTGCACGCGGACCTGCGCGGTTTCGACTCCGGCGACTCGGCGATGACACCGGCGGAGGCGCTGCGCGGCTTCCTGTCGTCCCTTGGGGTCGCGCCTGCCGCCATCCCCGCCGACCTGGACGCCCAGGCCGGCCTTTACCGCAGCATCCTGGCCGAGCGGCGGATGCTGATCCTGCTCGACAACTGCGTCGACTGGGACCAGATCCGGTACCTGCTGCCCGGCATCGGCGGCAGTCTCGTCATCACCACCAGCCGCCGCCGGATCACTGACGTGGCCGGTCCGGTGGGCACCCACACGCTGCACCTCGACCCACTGACCGGCGCCGAGGCCCGCGAGCTGCTCGCCCGCTGGCTCGGCGACGCGGCGGCCGCCGACCCGGCCACCGTCGACGAGATCATCGCGCGGTGCGGCCGGCTGCCGCTGGCCCTGGCACTGGTCGCCACCCGCAGCGTCGGGCGGCCCGGGCTCGGCCTGCCCGCAATCGCTGGTGAGCTGGCCGAGGCAGCCGGGCGGCTGGCCGGCTTCGGGGACGCAAAGGCCGATCTGGAGGCGAGCTTCTCCTGGTCCTACCGGGCTCTGACTCCCGAGGCAGCCCGGCTCTTCCGGCTGCTGCCCCGGCACCCGGCCGGGCCGCTGAGCACGGAAGCGGCGGCCGCGCTGGGCGGCTTGTCCCTGCGCGCTGCCCGCGGCCTGCTCGCCGAGCTCGGGGCGCAACTGCTGATCCAGCCGGACGACGGCCGGTGGCGGATGCATGATCTGCTACGCGCATATGCCGCGGAGCTCGGGGATGAGTACGACGACGCGGCCGACCCGATGGGACGGCCTCGCACTGGTGACCCGGACGCGGCGCCGGTGGGCGCCGCGTCCGGGGCTCATCCTCAGTACCGGTAGGCGCGGATGATGGTCTGCTTGACCGTGTTACCGCTGGTGTCCGTCGCGGCGGCCCGCAGCGAGACGAAGCCCGTGCCGGCCGGGTTGCGTACCCAGGCGACCGCCTTCTCGCCGGAGCGTTGCACGGTCAGCTGGTGCCAGGTCTGGCCGTCGTCGAAGGACGCCTCCACGCTCAAGGCCGTGGTCCGGCCTCGCTCCGCCCCGACCTGACGGTCCAACGAGACCGGGATCGCGAACAGCCGGCCGGCCGGCGCCCGGTTGTCGATGTCGAGATCCGGGGTGAACCGGATCGCCGTCATCGGCAGCTTCACCAGGTCACCGTCGCTCACGTGCGCGGACTTGAAGGTCCACTCCGCGTCGACCACCGTCGAGAGGGTGAACTCCGGGTCGCTGCGGAAGGTCGCGGCCAACCGGTAGTCACCCGCCTCCGCCGGCACGTCCCACGACCAGGGCGCCTGGTTCGCGTCGCCGATCTTGACCCCGTTGCGGTAGAGGTTCACCTGCACGCTGCCGCCGCGAACAAACCGGAAGCCCATGTGCCCGGTACCGTCGCCGTGCAGCGGCCCCGGCCCGCCCATCGTGTCGCCCCAGTAGCGGGTGGCGAACTGCTGGCCGAAGTTCGGCTCCGGGAAGACGGGCCCGGCCACCGCGTTGGCCCACTTCACCGTGTATGTGCGCCCGGGCTCGAAGCTGGTCCACGCCGACTCGTAGTACGTGTACCCCCGCTGGGCCGACGTCGACTGCCACACCGCCTGTTTGTCCTTGTTGTAGTACTCGGTGATGGTGCTCGGCACGTCGTAGGTGAAGGTCGGCGGGACCGTGCGCTCGTCCCCTCGGTAGATCGGCGAGTTGCCGGGCGCGTGCGCGACCGCCAAGCGCGAAACCGGTACGCCGGCGACGTCCGCGCCGATCTGGGAGCGGACCGTGGCGAAGTCGTCCGGGCGCAGCTTGCGGGTCAGCCCGGTCATCATCCTCTCCGGCTCGTAGAAGTAGACCCGATAGACGTACGGGCTGTTGTGCAGGCTGCCGTCCTGGGCAACCTTGCCCCACATCCCGTTGACGTAGGAGACGAAGCCGGGCGTCTTGCCGGCCCCGATCTGCGCGGTCCGCACGTGGTCGAACGGGACGTTCATCAGCACGCCGTACGGGTCGTTGCTGCCCCAGATCTGCGGCGGCTCGGTTCGGATCGTCCAGCCGGATTCCTGGAAGATCGCGGTGGCCTGCGGGTTCGGCACCGATACGGCGATCGGCTTCGCCAGGCGGGTGTCCATGGTGAGTGCCTGGTCCGTCGTCAGGTCGAGGCTCGGGCGCACCAGCGAGGTGATGTCCGGGAAGCCCGGGTCGCCGGTCAGCATGTACGTCTGGACCAGGTAGCGGCCCGCGCGGAGCCGGTACGTGGTGGTCGTCGGGTCGCCGAGCACCAGGTTGGTCTGCCGGTCCAGGTCGGTCAGGATGGTCACCCAGCCCTGGTCGGGCGTGGGCGCTCCGCCGTCCGGCCCGACGAGCTTGAGGGTCAGCTGGTGGCGGGCGACGTCGAGCGCGACCGGGGTCTGCACCTGCGCGCCGCCGCCGGTGGCGGTCACCTCACCGCCGAAGTAGCGGTCGGGCAGGCCGGCGCCGGCCTGCACGTTGACGGTCACGGTGGCCGTGCCGCCGGCCGGGACCCTCACCGAGGAGGCGCTGAGGCTGAACAGGCCGGCCGGTGCCGGGGCGCCGTCGGCGTCCTTGGCGTCGAGGGAGACCGCCAGGGTGAGGGCGGCAGAGCCGCTGTTCGAGTACGTGACCGTCCTCTGCTGCGCAGTGGTGGTCCGGTCGAACGCGACGCTGACCGGGCTTGCCGTGACGGTCTGCTGGATCGCCCGGGCGACATTGAGGAAGCCCGCGCCCTGCTCGTAGACACCGATGGCAGCGTTCGGCTGAGCGGCTGCCATCAGCGTGGACTTGATCCGCTCAGGCGCCCAGTCCGGGTGCTGCTGGGCCAGGATCGCCGCCGCGCCGGCCACGTGCGGAGTCGCCATCGAGGTGCCGTTGAGGCGGGTGTACTGGGGGTTCTCCTCCGGCCACAGGTCGGAGGTCGAGCTGCGGGCAGCGACGATACCGACGCCGGGTGCGGTGATGTCCGGCTTGATGCCGGCGTCGCTCGCGCGCGGACCCCGGCTCGAGAACTCGGCCAGCTCCCCCGTCTTGGTCACGGCGCCCACGGTCAGCGCCTCGGCCACGTCGCCGGGCGAGTTCACCGTGGACTCGCCGGCCAGGCCGTCGTTGCCCGCGGCGACGACGAAAAGCACGCCGTAGCGGTGGGTGAGGTCGGCCAGGGCCGCCTCGATCGGATCGGTGTCCGGGCTGTCCGGGCCGCCGAGGCTCATGTTGGCCACCTTGACGCCCTGCTGCGCCGCCCAGGTCATGCCGGCCACGATCGCCGACTCCGGGCAGCCCACTTCGGTGCAGACCTTGGCGCTGTAGAGGGTCGCGCCGGGCGCCATGCCCTTGTAACGGCCCTGCGACGCGGCCCCGCTGCCGACGATGGTGGAGGCGACGTGGGTGCCGTGACCGACCCGGTCGAGGCTGTCCGGATCGGAGGTGAAGTTCTCCGCGGCGGCCACGTGGCCGGCCAGGTCGGGGTGGGTCTGATCGATGCCGGTGTCGATCACACCGACCTTCACCCCTGCTCCCGTCCAGCCGGCCTGCCACGCCTGCGGCGCGCCAGTCATCGGAACACTGACGTCGAGGGTGGGGCGGCGCAGCCCGTCGAGCCAGATCTTGTCGAAGCCGACCCGTAGTTGCCGCTCGGTACCACTGGCGGAGGAAGTGATGGTGTTCCAGAAGGACACCGCGTCCGCGCGGCTCTCCGCGACAGCGCTCGCTCCGGAGAGCTCCCGGGTGGTCCTGGCGCCGGCAAGGCCGGCGGGGGCGGCGCTGCTGTGCTGGACGATGAGCGGCAGGGTGGCCCGGGTGTCGTCGTAGCCGAAGTCGACGAGCATCGAGATGTCGAAGAGCCTCGCGTCGAGCTTGCCCCGGTTGAGCAGGCCGACGGCGTCGGCCGGGATGACCTGCACGTCCTCGCCGGCGCTGTGTTTGATAAACGGGATCCGCTCCCGTCCCTTCCCCGGCACGACGTCAACAGTCGTCTCGCCGTCCTTGGTGCTGACGTGGACGGTGTCGCCGGTGAGCAGAGTGACCGTCCGGGGCTTGGAGGCCACCGCGGGTATGGTCGACGGCTTCTGTGTCTGTGTCTGGGCCTGCGCCACCGCCGGCGAACCGCCCGGGGCCACCGCCGAGACGCCCAGCACCAGCATCGCCAGCGCCGATATCCTGCGAACTGATCTCATCGTTCTCCCTGGATGCACGCGAGAGGTATCCAGGCGCTCCGGACGTGACCGGCGAGGGAAAGTTCATTCCGAGTGACGCAGATCACTGCGGAACCAGCTGGGCCCGGACCCGCATCTGTCCGAGGACGCAGCGTGGGCGCTGCTCGTGCGGTGGCGCCACCGTGGTGGGCAAGAGCGCCGGTCTGCACCAACTGCGCGTCGATTTCGCGCTGCGGGCGGAGTGCCACTCACCAGCGCGGATGAGACTTTTCGGCAGGAGCACCCCGCGCACCTGCGGACGAATCAGTCACTGGTTTGAATTTACGACTGTTGTGTATCCCTCCGTGGCCTGGTTGTCTCTAAGAGTGTTGGCCGGCCGGACGGGCCGCGAGTCGGCGTAGCGCATCACGTGCCGACTCCGTCCGGGCCGAGGGAGGGGAGCACGGCGATGAATTCTGGCCCGTCGGTCCTGAGCACTGGTGCCGCGCCCTTCGGCAATCCGGACGGTGCGCGGGAGAATCTCGACTCGCTGCTCGAACGTTTCGTTGATTTCGCCGGCAACGAGGCATTCGGTGCGCTGGCCACGCGCGCCGACGACATGCGAGCCCGCGTGATCGTCGGGCGGATGGGCGCCGGCAAGACGGTCTACCTGCGCAGGTTACAGGCGTCCGCCGACCACGAGGCCAGCGTGTACGCCGACACGTCCCAGGGCGACCTGCCGTCGACCGAGTCGATCGTGCGGACCTGCCAGTTCTTCGAACGCCGGGACCTCGTCGAAATGTGGCAGCGGCTCTGGTCGTGCTCGATCACCCGGACCGTGGCCGCGCACATCCTGCGCCAGCGGGAACTGCGCGAACGGGTGAACGGTGAGCTGCGCGAGGAACTGCAGCGCTACGCACACCTCATCGGGCAGGGGCGCGCCCCCGGCACCGTCTACAGCCATCTCGCGGACATCCTGTACGAGTACGACGCCAAGCACAAACTGGTGGCGTACCTGCAACGACGCGACTGGAACGACCTCACGCACTTTCTGCGCGAGGCCATCGTCGACCTGCCACCCATCGCCTTCTACATCGACGGGGTCGACGAATCCTTCGCGTACGCCCCGATGTACTGGCTGCCCTGCCAGGAGGGCCTCTTCCACGCGGTCATGCAGTGGCTGAAGGACCACCGCATCGGCGGGCGGCTGCATGTCGTGGTGGCCCTCCGGGACGTCGTGTTCTCCAGCGTGCTGCGCAGCGAGATGGCCAGCAAGTACCGCGGGGAGCCGCACGTGCGGGTGCTGGACTGGGACGCCGCGTCGCTGAAGTACCTGCTGTACAACAAGATCGAACGGCTGGACAAGCGGTACCTGACCGAGCCCGCCGCGGAGGACCCGATGACCGCCTGGCTCGGGCTCACCGAGATCGAGAACCTGGCCCGGGGAAACCGAGAGACCGCCATCGATTACGTGTTGCGGCACACCCGCCTGATACCGCGGGATCTGGTGGAGATCGGCAACTCGCTGAGCAACGTCGCGCTGCGGGCGAAACGCGCGGGTAGCGGGCCGCCGTCGCAGCAGTCCATCCGAGATACCGTGGCGGCGGTGGCCGGAGCGTTCGGCAACGACCAGATTCAGCAGTGCGCCAACCAGATCTCCGCCGATCTGGCCCCGGCGAAATCGGGGCAGCACGGGTACGCGGACTTCTACGTCGGGCGGCACGCGTACATCCGCGACGACATCGTCGAGGCACTGCGCGAGTCCCTGCTCCTGCTCGGCGCCGACCGGTTCGACGCGCCGAGCCTGCAGTGTGCACGGGATCTACTCCGGCAGCATTTCGACGGCCAGACTGACCTCGCGACCGTGTTGTGGCAGAACGGCCTGCTCGGCTTCGACGGCAAACGCAACGGCGCGGACGGCACCTTCTTCTACTCGATGGGCGGCATGAGCGAACTCCAGCCGCCGCTGTCCGAGCGCGAGTACGTCCTCCACCCGTGCCTGATCGACGCCGTCGGTATCCGGTCGGTCGGATCGCGGCCAGTACGACCGTTCGCCTGAGGTCACCGTGGCGCAGATTCGCGAGATCCGCCTGGACTCATGGTGGGAGTTCAAGCGTGACCTGGTCTCAGAGTTCATCGACGCCGGCTCGTACCGCAACGACGCTTACCTCTTCCGCGGCATGCGATCCCCCCGCTGGCAGCTCGAATCCCTCTTCGACCGGACGTTCCGGCACGTGGAGCCCGACCGCCGCACACAAGTCTTCGACGACCTGGTGGCCGCATTCCGCGAGGCCTGCCGTGACTACGGGCTTCCGGCCGAACTGTGCGACGACGACCGCCGGCTCATCGCGCTCGGGCAGCACCACGGACTGCCCACCAGGCTGCTCGACTGGACCAGCAGCCCGTACATCGCGGCATTCTTCGCGTACCAGAAAGCATTCGAAGAGGCCGACACGGCGGACAGCCACGTCGTGCTGTGGATGCTGCACCGGCGGTCCCCGATGTGGTCGGGCGCGCACGACGTGGAGATCGTGGCGGCGCCGTCGTACGAGAACGCGAGGGCCCGCAACCAGGCCGGCTACTACACCCTGTCCCGCAGCCCGTTCAACTGCCTGGAAGAGGTCGTCATCCGGTGCACGGACGTGACCGGCGTGGCGCTGACCCGGGTCCTGCTGCCCCTGGATGATGTCCGGACTGCGCTGGCCGACCTCGACCTGATGGGCATCAGCGCTTTGCGGCTCTTTCCGGACCTCACCGGGGCGGCGACCGCCTGCAAGATCCGCATGCTGCTGGAACAGGGGTGACGAACCTTGCAGGATCGTGATGTGGCGGCCACCCCGAGCAGTTCCACAGACGCGCCTCCGCTGACGCCGCTGCGACGACGGTGGCAGGCCATCAAACGCCGCACCGGAACCGTCGACCGCGAGGCCATCCAGTGGCTCTTCGCGACCTGCGGCGTTATCGCCTCGGCGCTCGGCGTTGCCCAGTTCGTGTGGCCGGACGCGTCGGCCGCCGTCGGCGGTTGGTGGCTGCTGGGCACGCTGGCCTTCGGTATCATCGGCGGGCTGGTGCTGCGCGTGACGAAACGATCGATCCGCGCGAAGAGCAACACGGGTGCGTGGACGATCCAGGTCGTGCCGGGCAACGTCCTGGATCATCGGCCGTGCGTCATCACGACCGATCGCCGGCGAACGCTCTCGCCGGAGAAGGTCGCGCCAAGCAGCCTGATTGTGCAGTACCTGGAGTCGCTGGACATTGCGGGCCGGGCCGAGGCCGAGCTGGCCATCGAACAGATGCAGTCGGGCCCGCTGAGCCGGCCGGGGGATGTGAAGTTCATCGAGTCGTCCGGCGCGCCCGGACCGATCCTGCTGCTCGCCTGCGGGCGCCCGACCCGCAACGGGACGGTGACCACGTGGTCGCATCTCACCCAGACGTACGACGGGCTGTGGGCCGCCATCCGGTCGCGGCACTTCGACGAGGTCTCCGTACCGGTCATCGGCGCCGGCTACTCACTCGTAAGCCTCTCCCATTCCGCGGTCCTGCTCGCCCTCCTGCTCTCCTTCCACGCCGCCAGCACGGAGCGGCCGGTCTGCCGCCTGCTGCGCGTCGTCTTGCCGCCCACCGATGCGGACCAGGAGGAGCTGGTACTGGCCCGACGCTTCCTCAGCGCCCTCGGGTACTCGCTGGCGTAGGCTGCCCGATCGCCGGCGATTCTTAACCAGCTCACTACGCGGCCGGCGCGTCGAACAGCTCCACCAGCCCAGCCGTACGTCCGACTCGTCGTCGCGGCCGTCGAGCTCGAAGACCGGGTCGGCGTACCGCCGCCGATCGCCCTCGAAGATGTACAGATGGTCGTCGGGAGGGCTTCACCGGCTCCCTGACGATGATCGGGGACGAGCCCTACCGACCCTATGACCGGCCGCCGCTGTCCAAGCAGGTCCTTGACGGGTGGGTCCCCCCGGACCACACCATGCTGCCGCGCGCCGACACACTCAACGCGCGGTGGCTGCTCGGAGTGCCCGCCACCGCGCTGGACGCCGAGCGGTGGCCGCACCTGGCCGTCCCCCGTGTTCTGGTCGGCACAGTTCGACACCAACATCAAATCCGTCGGGGTGCCGACCCTCGCCGACCACGTCGTCATCGCCCAGGGCTCGGTCGCGCAGTGCCGGTTCGTGGCCACCTACGGCTACCGGGCCCGGCCGCCCAGGTGGCTGGGCACGCGGGGCAACGGCGGCACGAGCGCGAAAGAGCACGAACACCGGCCAGACGGCTCACCAGCTAACGAAACTGCGGGGATTGGACCCGAACCTTCCGATTACAAGGCGAGCTGTGTCCGTTTTCGCAAGTATTACCCGTGCTCTTTGGTGCCAGCTTGTCCGGATTTGAGTCCCGCCAGGTCCAGCCCGTCCAGGACGGTGCGGCAGGGTCCAACGACAACGGAGCACGCGCCGAGCACGGTGATCGGTGGCGGATTCCACTGTGGACATTCGCCGCTTTAGCCCGTCGGGGCATGGGTCGCAAGCCCCATGCCGAGCGGATGCGCGGTTATCGCTGCGCCCTGGCGTCTGGACCGGGTCGACGTCTGCTGACCGGCTCCAGACGGCATCACCAGAGGAAATCGACGCAAGACGATAGCTTCTGTCCGCCTGCGCGTCGACCGGCCTGTTGATCTCTTCCGCTAAGCTGGCACGGGCACCGGACGTGGATCGTCCCTGTGCTGATCTGGCTCGGAGATGTCGCGCGCCGGATCCGGTACGGAACCTCCGGCGGCCGGGTGACCTCTGGTAACTCGGCGCGCGAGTGCGTACCGTGTCCGCGTGGCGTGGCTGCGGCCAGTGGTACGGCGATGGTCGATCGACCTCACCGTCGTTGCCGCGGTGCTGACCGTTGCGGAGATCGCCATCATCACCGGCCGGGAGGCCCACGCCGTTCCCCGAGACTGGCTGGCGTACCTGCTCGGCGGGGCGATGGCCGTGCCGCTGCTCGCGCGGCGGCGGTTTCCGGTGACGACCCTGTATGTCGTCGCCGCAGTACTGTTCCTGTTCTACGCGCTGGGATACCCGGGCTTCCCGCCATCGCTCGTGCTCGTGGTTCCGCTGTACGACGCGCTGCTGGCCGGGCGCCTGTGGTGGGCAACGCCGGTGCCCGCCGCATTCCTTTCCATCGGCTTCCTGGTGTCGATGCGCAACGGCCTGCGACCCCTCGAAGCGGTCGCGATCTTCCTGCCCCAGGTGGCGGTGGTAGCGGTGGCGATGCTGCTGGGCGCGCTGGTGCGGAGCCGCCGGGCGTACGGGGCGGAGGTCCGGCGACGGCTGCAGCTGGCCGAGGAGGAACGCCGCCACGACGCCGAACGGCAGGTCACCGAGGAACGGCTGCGCATCGCCCGGGAACTGCACGACACTGTGGCACACGCGATCGCCACCATCACCGTGCAGTCCGGCGCCGCGCTGCACCTCGTCGACCGGGAGCCGGAGCGTTTACGGGAGGCGCTCACCGCGATCCGGCAGACCGGCAAGGCCGCCCTTACGGAGATGCGGACGACACTGGGCATGCTTCGAAGTGATGGTGCGCCACCGGTGGACGGTCGAGGCGCCGGCCTCGACCGGGTACCGAACTTGCTGGCCGCGGTGCGGGCGGCCGGCCTGGAAGTCGGGTTCGACGGCGTGCCGGCGGATCCTCGGCTGACCGGACCGGTCGACCACGCGGCGTATCGGATCCTGCAGGAGTCGTTGACGAACGTATTGCGCCACGCCGGGTCGTCCGCGCGTGCCCGGGTGCGCCTGGGCTGGGAGGGGGAATGGCTCGCCATCGAGGTGACCGACAACGGCGCCGGCGCCGACGCCCCAGCCACGATCGTCGGGCACGGCCTGGCCGGCATGCGGGAACGCGTCGAGCGACTGGGCGGGCAGTTCGACGCCGGCCCCCGGCGCGAGGGCGGATTCCGCGTCTGGGCCCGCCTGCCCCAGCATGCGACGCCAGCGAGCGCGGACCCGGGAGGGATGCCGTGATACGGGTGCTCCTGGCCGACGACCAAGCGCTGGTACGGGCGGGGTTCCGGTCGCTGCTGGACAGCGCGGACGACATCGAGGTCGTCGGCGAGGCAACCAACGGCGGCCAGGCGATCGCGCTCACCCGCCAGTTGCGGCCCGATATCGTGCTCATGGACATCCGGATGCCCGAGGTGGACGGGGTCACGGCGACCCGCCGGATCACCGATGACCCGCACCTGTCCGCAGTCCGGGTCGTCGTACTCACCACGTTCGCGGAGGAGGAGAACGTCTTCGCCGCGCTGCGTTCGGGCGCGAGCGGGTTCCTGGTCAAGGACATCGAGCCCGACGAGCTGCTGCAGGCGGTACGGGTGATCGCCCGTGGGGACGCGCTGCTGTCGCCCGCCGTCACGCGGATGGTGATCGCCCGGTCGGCCGGCGCGGCCCAGCGGGCCAGGCCGCGACCGGAGCCGCCGGAGCTGGCACTGCTGACCGCCCGGGAGCGGGAGGTGGTCCGGCTGGTCGCGGAGGGGATGTCCAACGACGACATCGCCGGGCACCTGGTGGTGAGCCCGTTGACCGCCAAGACCCACGTGTCACGGGCGATGGTCAAGGTGGGCGCACGCGACCGGGCCCAGCTGGTGGTGTTCGCGTACCAGAGCGGGCTGGCCACGCCGGACGGGTACTCCCGTGGGAGTACGGCCGCGCGGTAGCGACGCCACCACGACGCCTTCCTGCGACGGACGCATCGGCGCGCCGGGGCCGGGAGCATCACGGGCATGGCTGACGTACTGAATCTCAGGACCGGCGGCGTCTGCGCCGTCCTCGGCGCCGTCGTGTTCACCACGGCCCGTCTCCTGCACGGTGACACCCCGGCCGCCCACGCCGAAGCCGCGCTGGACTTCGTCGCCTCCCGGCCCACATACGCGGCGGTCCACCTCTTCGCCGTCTTCGCCGCCGTGCTGGGGGTGGCCGGACTGGTCGCGCTGGTGGTCTCCCTGACCCGGCCGGCGGCGTCGCTGTTGGGCCGCGCCGGGATGGCAAGTGCGCTGGTCGGGCTGGCCGTGTTCGCCGTCGAGAGCACCAGCGAGGGCCTGGCGCTGCCAGAGCTGGCCGGCGCCGCCGCACAAGCCGCCCCGGACGAGCGCGCCGACCTGGTCCGGGCGGCGCAGGCGGTGGCCGCGGCGACCCACGGCCCCTCACTGATCGGGATCGCGTTGCTGTACGGCATCGCGCTGGCGCTGATCGGGCTGGCAATGGTCCTGGAGGGCTACCCCTCCTGGCTCGGCTGGGCCGGCACGGCTGTCGGGACCGTCACGCTGGTCGCCGCGAGTGGGCTGTTCCTGTCGCCGGCGCTCTTTCCCGGCGCGCTGCTCTACGGCTTGCTCGCCTCCGTCGTGGCCCAGGCGTGGTTGCTGGCGACCGGGCTCACGATGTTGCGCCGGGCGGCCGGTGCGGCGAGTGCTCCGCGCTGAACGTCAGGAGGGCGACCCTGCGCCCGAAGTGCCGTCGCGGTGACGCCGCCGCCCGCCGGGCTTGCCCTGCGAGCGCCGGCGGCACCCGGCACACCAGCCCGGACCGCTCACGCCATCGTGATTCGCAGGCCGCCCGCGCACACGGTTCGCCTACCGAGCGATACGTCGATCGGCACGAATGTGCGCCGAGCGGCCGTCGTGGCCATCGCCATCCCTACCCTGAGGTTGCGCCACCGTAGCGGGTGGGGTCGAAGCCTTCGCCGAGCCGCTCGACCGCGTCGTCGTGGTCCGGGCTGGACGGGTCGGCGAGCGCGTCCAGCAGGTGCTGGTACCAGGCCGCGCCGCCGATGTCTTCAGGCGGGCAGGCACCGCCGCCGTCCAGGACGGTGAACGTGTTGTCGGGGCCGCCGGGGCGGATCTCCTCGACGGTGACGGTGTGCGTCCACTCGTCGCCGAAGTCGTACACGTAGGTGAACGTGGCAATGTGATGCTGACCCGCATGGGCGCCAAGATCCTCGACTTCGGCATCGCCGCGTTGAGCGGCGGCGCACCAGACGCCGACGGCGGTCGGCTGGTCGGCACCCCGGCATACGCGGCACCCGAGCGGCTACGGTCCGGCGCGGCGTTGCCCTAGAGTGACGTCTATGCCTTGGGTGTACTGCTGTACGAGGCGTTGACCGGGCACCCGCCCGTCATGATCGCCACCTGGCGGGAGGCGGCCGCAGCGCACCGAGCCGGACCGCCGGTACCGCCGCCGGAGGCGCTTGGGCTGCCGCACGAGGTGCGCCGGCTGTGTATGGACTGCATGTCTCCCGACCCGGCCCGACGGCCCAGCGCCGAAGCCGTGGCGCAGGATCTAGCTGCGGCCGCCGGTCAGCCGCCGCAGGTCACGACCGCCCTGCCGATACTCGTTGCCGATCTACTGCCAGCCACGCACACCGCACGCGCTGGATACGCCGTCGGATCAGCACCACTGCCACACCCGCCCACCATGATCGAATCCCGATCGTCGGTACTTGCCGAGGAGCCGGACGCCCCGCCGTGCGGCGCATGTCGCGGCCGTTGCTGGGCGGGCTGATCGGCACGGTGGTGGTGCTGGTGCTCGCGTTGACCGTCGTCACCACGATGCTGCTGTCCCGTCCCGCGGACAGGACCGCCCAGCCGGGCTCGCCGACCCAGACAAGCCCGTCGGCGTCCCCGTCCGTGGCAGCGTCACCCGTCCCTTCCGCCACCACCCCACAGGCCATCGTGAACCAACTCGACGTCGTCATCGCCGACGCTCTCGCCGCCGGCAGGATCGACTCCGGCGCTGCGGACAAGCTGCGCGACAAACTCGACGACCTACGCCAGAACATCGGCCGCAGCAAGGAGCGTAGGACGGCCCAGGACCTGCAGCGAAGGATCAACGACCTGCGCGACGGCGGGGACCTCGACGATCAGACCGCCGACGATCTCACGGCCCTGCTGCGCCCACTCTTGGACTGAGCACGCCACGTCCAGTCATACAACCTGTGGGCGACCAGCGGGCCGGAGCGCCGCTACCTGATCATGCGGGCGGCCCGCCTCAACGCGAGACCAAGGCGGGCCGGGCCCTAAAGGATGAACCGGTCGTCGGTCAACGAGCTGCTGTCCTCTTCCTCGCTCCTCATGCCGGACGCGGTACCCGGTGGGGTGACCCCGAACTGCTCGGCGACCCGGAGTGGTCTTCGCCTCGTCCGATTGCCGGCTCACCAGCCGTAGGGGCCGTCGCCCGCCGAGGTGCCGCGGCGCGAGGTTGCATAGGGCTCAGGGCTCGTGGCGTACCGGACGAGCAGTTCGGGCTCGGTGTCCTGCTGTGGAGTGTTCAGGCCGAGCCCGTCGACGCCGAGCGGACGGACCTCAGCCGCCGTCTCGGGCGCCCCGTCGCGGGCGGGCCGTGGCCAGCGACGCCACCGCTGCACGCTGGTCGCCCCGACCAGCAGCAGCACGCCGAGCACCATCGTCGTGCCGGTCCGGATCGGCGCGGCCAGGTCGATGTGCCGACCCGCGACATGCAGGTCGTCGGTGAACACGCGCGTCACGGTCGACGGGGAGACGAGCAGCATCGTGTTGCTGAAGATGTACACGATGCCAATCGCCATTGCGCCCAGCGGGGAGAACCGCAGGGTGCCGAGCACGCCCAGTAGCAGCCCGGCCGCCGCCAGTACCAGCAACGGCCGCACGAACTCTGCGGGCTGCAGGTCTCCAGCGAACGCCGCGACGGACCGCTGCTGACCGATCGCTAACAGCACCCAGGCGAGCGGGGCGACGACGATCGCGGTGATCAGGGTTCCAAGATGCCGCACGACAGATCCTCCGTAGGTCGACATACTTCGCATCACTCAGAAGAGCGGAATACTGGCGCAAGACGTCACACCTTCCGCTCCGGCGCGGAGGTGAGGAGGACGAGGCCACCGCTCGGCTGAACCAGTACTGGGCCGAAGGCAGCTGACGCACCCTCGACATCTCGACGAGTGCTCAGCGGAGTGAGCCGTCGTACGCGGAAGATCTACAGCCCGCTCACGTATGTAACAGAGTGGATGCCTCCCGCGCCCTATAGGTACGTCGCACCATCCGGGCGGCGCCGCACGCCTGCCGTACCCCTGGAGGTCCCATGCGCGCAACCAAGTCCGCGACCGCAACAGCGACTGCCCTGCTCACCACAGCCCTCACGGCCGGGCTCGGCAACATCACAGACGCGGCACGACGCGGACGACTCCACCTACGGCATCTACTTCAACCATCCGGGCGTCGCCATCACGGCCAGCACCGGCGACACCGGCTACGGCGTCTCGTACCCCGCTTCTTCGCGCTACGTCACGGCCGGCCGGCGGCACCACGCTGACCTCGGGCTGCGGCAATCGTCGATGTACGGAAACGGCATCGAGTGGCTCCAGACTCTCAAAGCCGCAAACCAAGACTCACAGTTGCGTTGTGGGATCGGCGGACGCGTTGAACCCCGTGTCGGGTCCGCGGTCAGATCGCCCGGGCGAGTTCGGCGAACGCACCGCCGACCCGCAGCGCGGGCGGGCGTCGACCGCGAGTTCGTCGTGTCCGCGGCGCAGGTTCTGCATGAAAGGCGTGCCCGGCGATGATCACCTGCGCTGTCGTGTCCGTTCGCAGGCTGCGCATCGGTCTCAACCGCTGCTTCAGCCGACTGTGATCAGCCTCGATCGGAGTATTGGCGTACCGCTCGACATGGTGCCACGCCGACGGGATCAGCTCGTCGAGCACGGCGGGGTAGACCGCGGCGGCGTCGGTGATCACCTCGCTGGGCTTGACCTTCAACGCCGACAGCGCCCGGCGAACCGGAACCCGGCGAACGCCGACTTCGCAGGCAGCCACGGATCAGGTCGGGTCGAAGACTACACTGCTCAAACCTGCCTCGATCTTGCCAACGCTCAATGCAACGGCGCCCTGTGTAACACGTGCGGCGGCCGCAACGCCCTATTACCGGACGTCGGAAACATTTCGACCCGGACGGGGGTGCTTGTGCCATTGCTGTCATCTCGGTTGCAGAGTCCGGACGGCCGCGTGCGCGCACCGGTGCCGAAGGCAGGGTCCGCCGCGCGGACCGGGCGTGGGGAGGGGCTAGTGACACGACCGCGCCCGGCGTCGGGTGAGCCGGACGGTCTGGCCGCATCGGTGGTCGCAGCACAGCATGGTGACGAAGCGGCGTTTGCCGCACTCTACGCGGCGGTACAGCCGGGTCTGCTGCGCTACCTGCGCGCGTTGGTCGGTGACGACGCCGAAGAGGTCGCCTCGGAGGCGTGGCTGCACATGGCCCGCGACCTGCCCGGTCTGCACGATACCGCCGGGTTTCGCGGCTGGGCGGCGGCCATCGCCCGGCACCGCGCCCTCGACCATCTGCGCCATCACCGCCGCCGGCCAGCCGTGGCCACCCCGATCGAGGAACTGGCGGAACTGCCCGACCGCCAGCCCGACGCCGGCGACCAAGCCATCGAGGCGATCTCCACCGACCAGGCGGTGGCGTTGATCGCCACCTTGCCCCGCAACCAAGCCGAGGCGGTCCTGCTCCGGGTCGTCATAGGCCTCGACGCCGAGGGCGCGGCCCGGGTGCTGGGCAAACGCGCCGGCGCGGTCCGGGTCGCGGCCCACCGGGGCCTGCGCCGCCTCGCAGCACTGCTCGACCAACATCCACATGACTCCCGCCGGCCGGGCGTAACACCCGCCTCGGCGCCGGCGCCAGGACAGATGAGATGAGAAACCGCCGAACCCGCCGCATCACCGACGCCACC
This sequence comes from Dactylosporangium sp. NPDC049140, assembly GCF_040648435.1. Classification (NCBI taxonomy): domain Bacteria; kingdom Bacillati; phylum Actinomycetota; class Actinomycetes; order Micromonosporales; family Micromonosporaceae; genus Dactylosporangium; species Dactylosporangium sp. NPDC049140. The sequence goes on from NZ_JBEZDS010000001.1 coordinate 190,069, forward strand.
GCCGAGCGCCTTCTCGACGGCGCAACACCTGCCGACGGCATCGGCGACCAGTACCACCGACTGGCCGTTGTGCTCGCAGCCTCAGCCGGCCCGGCCAGCCCGGCCGAGCTCGCTGGTCGGCAACAGGCCCTGGCCGGGTTCCGGACCGCTCAGCTACATCCAGTCCCAGCCCCACGGAGATCATCAGTGATCAAGACCGCGCTCATCAAACTGCTCACCGTCAAGGCCGCCGCCATCGCCGCGATCGCGGTCGGCGCAGGCGGGGTGGCCCTGGCCGCCACCACCGGCGCCCTGCCCAACCCGCTGAACAGCCACGCCAACCCCGCCGCATCGGCCGCCGGCTCCCATGCCTCGGCGCGCCCCTCGTCGTCGGACCACGGCCGTTCCAGCGCCGACCCGTCGCCGTCGCTGGTCGGGCTCTGCCACGCCTTCACCGCCGGCGCCGGCGCCGATCACGGCAAGGCCCTCGAGAACCCGGCCTTCGGCGCCCTGATCACCGCCGCCGGCGGCAAGGACAAGGTCGACGCGTACTGCGCCAAGCTCCTCGCCACCTCCGCGAGCGGATCCGCCCACCCCGGCGGCAAGCCCAGCGACCACCCGACCGGCGCTCCCAGCGGCGCACCGACCCATCACCCGACCGGTCGACCCAGCCAGCAGTCGAGCCACTGAATCACACGCGATTGGGGCGGGCCGACTCCGGCTCGCCCCAATCGCATAGGCGCACGACACCTGGGCTCGGTGCGTGGCTTGTCGGGCCCCTCGAGCGACCCCTGATCGATCCGGCCGGCGCCGTTGCATTGAGCGGTGTGCGGGACTCGCCATGGGCGTCCCCCTGCGGCCGTAGCACTGGCATTTCAGGGCGACGCCGATCAATACTCATCCACAACCTGCGATCGAATGATAGCAACGCGTAGCGAGTGAGCTTCGACGAACCGGCGCTCGAAGGCCGTCACGGTGACCAGCCACGACGGCACGTTGCCATAGGCGCTATGGGCCCGCTGGGCCTTCAACACAGTTAGGCGATCTGCCGCAGATCGTCGCCGTAGGTGCGTTGCGTTGCGTCCTTCGTATCCGCCCACGCATGGCGACTGCGATCCGGACGACCGAGTCGGTGAGCTATGGGTTGGCGGTGCTCGTGCGTGCTCGTAAGACGGCCCGGCGCCCCGAACATTTCACTTTCCGGGCACCGTCGCGGAGTTCGCCTCCACACAGCCAGCAGTCGCAGCGCGAGCTGCCTCGGCCGGCGTCGTCAGGACAACCGACCTCGGTGCAAGTTCTCACTCACCCGCGTGATCGTACTGATGACAAATCTGCATGATCCGGGAATTTCCGGGGTAGCCAGCATGTCGAAGTAGCGCATGTGTTGGGAGTCGAGCCTCGGCGAGCGCGGCGGCTGGGTCGGGCAGCACGTGGAGGACCTTGTCCGCGCGGTACCCCAGCGCCTCCCGGTCGCCCAGCGGCAGCTCGGCGGCGCGCACGTCGCGGTCGGGGAACCGGTCCCGGGCGGCGGCCAGCATCGCCGGATCGAGGTCCACGCCAAAGGCGCGGGCGCCGCGCTCGGCAAGCTCTGCCGCGGCCCGGCCCGGGCCGCAGCCGACGTCGACCATGGTCGCGCCCCGGTCCAGGCGCCAGCTGTTCGCATGGGCGGCCCCGAAACGTGGCGTCTCGGTGCGGGAGGTCAATTGTCGGCATAGGCTGGCCGCAGGGCGACACGAGCGCAGCGGCGCGCGGGCCTGGAGGTGAACGATGAAGCCTCACATCGACGGGACGAGGTTCGGTTCGATCACGGTCGACGGAACCGTCTTCAACCACGACATCATCATTCAGCCCGACGGTCGGGTGAAGAAGCGGAAGAAGAACCTCTCCAGAGCCGTCTACGGCACGTCACACACGATCTCGCGCCAAGAGGCGAGGTACGTGTACAAGCAGGCGGCCGGCGCGGACCGCTTGATCGTGGGCGGCGGCCAGGACGGCAACGTAAGACTCTCGCCCGAGGCGGCCGCCTATCTGAAACAAAGGAATTGCCGCGTGAAGCTGGTGCCGACGCCGAAGGTGATCAACGTTTGGAACCGGACGAAGGGCACGGCGGTCGGGTTGTTCCACGTAACCTGCTGACCCGGCCAAGGCTGCGACCCGCAGACCCGATCCAGGGTGTACCGCGCCAACCCTCGGCCGCAGGTGCGCCGGCTGGTGTGGCCGGGCATCAGCAGGGTATGCAACCGCTTTCAAGCCGGCCCAGAGACGGGTGAGGAACGTCATGCCCGGGAAACTGGACGGCAAGGTCGCCCTCATCACGGGCGGCGGCACCGGCATCGGCCTGGCCACCGCCAGAGAGTTCACCCGGGAGGGCGCCCGCGTCTACATCACCGGCCGCCGCAAGCCTGAACTGGACGCTGCTGCGGCGTCCATCGGACCCGGCGTCACCGCCATCCAGGGAGATGTCACCAAGCCCGAGGACCTCGACCGGATCTACGAGCAGATCGGCCAGGAACAGGGACACGTCGACATCGTCTTCGCCAATGCCGCCACCCTTGATCGGGTCCCGTTCGGCTCGATCACCGAGGAGCACGTCGACCGCGCCTTCAACACCAACGTCAAGGGCACGCTGTTCACCGCGCAGAAGGCCCTACCGCTCATGCCCGACGGCGGCACGATCATCCTGACCGGCTCCGTTGTCGCCATCAAGGGCTACCCCAGCCAGGGCGTCTACGCGGCCACCAAAGCGGCGGTGCGGTCGTTCGCCCGCACCTGGACGACGGACCTGTATGACCAGGGCCGCAACATCCGGGTGAACGTGGTCAGCCCGGGCCCGGTCGGTACCGCGATGCTCGCCGGCCACCCCGAGGGGACGCAGATGCTCCCCGGCCAACCCGAAGGGATGGAGGTGCTGGCCTCGCGCGTCAGCATGAAACGCCTGGGCCGCCCCGAAGAAATAGCCAAGGCCGTCACGTTCCTCGCCTCCGACGACGCCAGCTTCATCACTGGCGCCGAATTCTTCGTCGATGGCGGGAATGCTCAGGTCTGAACGAGTGATCCGTATTCATCAATGATCGTGGGGGATCGTCAACACGCCAACCAGGTCGCCGGGTTCCTCGGCACGGCGAAGGTCGGCAGCGAGGCGGACCTGGTCGCGTTCGACCAGTGGGGCCAGGACGTCGCGACCCGAAGGTGTCGGTCAGCGGCAGCACGGTGACGTGGGGCTCGCACATCCCCGAAGCCAAGAGCGCGGGCATCGTGGCCATCATGTTCGGCGCCGGCATTGGCAGCGGCACCTATGGCGTACCGGAAATGGTCGGCAGCTATCAGAGCACCCCGTCGGACTACTACTGGGTCAGCCGCACCCAGTCGTATCTGGCCTCGCCGCTACCACTGTAAGAAAACAGGGGCGGCAGACACCCACTCCACCGCCCGCCCGTCATACCCGATTACGTGCGATTTGCGATGCGCCTGCGTGTCATGCCCCGAACGTTGCCTCGTGACTTCACCAGCGAGACGTAGATCGAGGGTGAAACGCTGCAGGCGCTCCTTGCCCGTAAGGCACCGAGCCGATCCGGCTGAGGTAGCCACTGGCACGGCGACGCCCCGGACAATGGCGTCTGGGGCGCTGCTGCAGTTGGGTCACGCATCGGCGGTACCCGAGGTAGACGAACGCAACCTACGCCGCCACGCCGCCTCGGGCCTACCGGTCGGTCGCCTCGGCACCGCCTGGCTCGCGTCACAACATGCGACGGACCGGCCGCGGCGCGACCGGTCCGTCGACAACAATGCTCGTGTGTGTCAGCAGTACAGGTTACCGCCCGCGGGAACGCCCAGGATCCCGACGAACTGGTTGTAGTTGTTCACGCGGCTCTGCACCTGGGCAGGGTTGGCGCCGTTGCACTCGATGCTGTTGATCGCGCGGATCGTGACGCCGAAGCCCTGGCTGTTCACCATCGCGTTGTGCGACGTGGTGCCGGCGCCGCCGGTGCCGGTCATCCAGTACCACAGGCCGGTCTGCCAGGAGATCGACGAGTTGGTCGCCACGAGGTTCGGGTTGTTCAGCAGGTCGACGCCGAGCGCGTCGCCGGCCGCCTTGTAGTTGAAGTTCCAGCTCAGCTGGATCGGGCCGCGGCCGTAGTACGCGGCCTGGCCGGCGGGGCAGCCGTAGGGTTGGCTGGTGTCGCAGTAGTGCGGGTAGTTGGCGGTGTTGATCTCGTTGATGTACACCAGGCCGCCGGTCTCGTGGCTGACGTTGGCCAGGAACGCCGCGGCCTCCTGGCGCTTGACGGTGTCGCTGCCGGTCGTGGCGAACGCCGGGTACTTCTTCATGGCGTCGGTCAGCCCGGCGTAGGTGTAGAACGAGTTCCGGCTCGGGAACATCTGATTGAACTGGGCCTCGCTGACCACGAAGCCGCTCCCGCCACCACCGCCCGTGCCACCGCCCGGGACCGTCCACTTCTGGTTGGCGCCGCCGCCGCAGGTCCAGATCTGCAGTGCCGTGCCGTCGGCCGAGCTCACACCGGTGGCGTCAAGGCACTTGTTGGCCTGGGGGTTGACGATGTCGCGGGCGGCGTTGGCAACCCACTGCTGGGCGCCGGTGCCGTTGCAGTCCCAGAGCTGGACCTTGGCCCCGTCAGCCGTCGAGCCGGCGGAGACGTCGAGGCACTTGCCGAGGGCCCGGATCGTGCCGTCGCTGCCCACGGTCCAGTTCTGCGCGCCGGTGCCGTTACACGTCCACAGCTGGATCTTGGTGCCGTTTGCGGTGCCGGCGCCGGAGACATCGACGCACTTACCGCCGTAGCCGGTAATCGCGCCGGTGCCGGCGGCGGACGCGGCACCCGGGATGAGGATGAGGGCGCCGAGGACGGCGACAGCGGACGCGACGAGCAGCCGGCGCAGGCGCGCCGGTTTTGATCTGTCCATGGGAATGCTCCTGGTCGAGGGAGTGGGCGGGACATGGACCCAGATCTAATTTGGGACTTATTTCATATCGCAGACGCAGCTAACTGTAAAGAGTCCTTTCTTTTTGCCTGAACGCGTCGCATCACCCTGGCCTGCGGTGAACCTGCACCTGGCCACGGGCGCGATCTGCTGGCCCCCTGCATGATCAGGTGCCCGGCGGGGTTGCCGGCGAGCAGCCCGGGAAGGGCACCGCAACGGCCCCACGGAAGGAGAAGCCGATGATGGTTGCCGTGGATTTCACCCGCTGCCGGGAGTACGCGCAGTGCGCCTTTCCGCACCCCGGCGTCCTCCGGATGCACAGCACGAGGCGCTGACGTACGGCCCGACGCCCGCCGGCGCGTACCGCGAGCAGGTGCTGCACGCCGGGGGCGGCCTGGCCAGTCAAGGGGAGATAAGGACCATCTCATGAAGATCGTGTTGTTCGGCGCCACCGGCATGGTAGGCAGCCCAATCGCGGCCGAGGCTATACGTCATGGCCATGAGGTCGTGGCTGTCTCCCGTTCCGGAGGCGCCCCCGTCGACAGCCCGCTGCTGACTGCGGTGGCGGCGGACGCCGCGTCGGCTGGAACGGTTGCCGAACTGGTCCAGGGGGCCGACGTCGTGGCGTCGGCGGTGGTGCCGCCGCGCGACCGCTCAGACCCGCGCGCCCCGTTCGTCGCCCTGTACGACGCTTTGCTCGACGGCGTCCGCGCCTGAACGAGACGCCCTTGCTAGGTTCGCGACGCGACGCCGCGGTACACCTGCACGACCTGGCCCGGCACAGCCGGCGCCGCTCCAACCTCGCAGTGCCAGCGGCACGACTCGCAACGCTCATCGCGTCCCTGGTCACCCGATCCCGCTGACGACTTGACCTTCGCACGAAGGCGAGCGTTGATCGACCTCCACCGTCACCATCAGCACCGCCACCACAAGCACCTTCGACGTGCTCGTTGCCCACCGTCGGCGGACGCTCGGCTTGAGTCAGCGGGATCTGGCCGAGCGGATCTGTCTGCCATCAGGGCGGACGACGATCACCCGGCATAAGCTGTCATGGTACGAACGCGGTTGCAGCTGTCGGCGTGGCGATGGTGACCGTGCTGGCCGAGGCGCTTGACGTGCCGGTCGCGATGCTCGCGGCGTACGCATCGAGGGCGTCCTCCATCCGGTCAAGCAGGCGTTCGAACGGGTTGTCCGACTGTCACCTACAGAGTCCACGAGACGACTGCGTGACCCGGTGCGGCGTAGCCTCCGTTTGGTGACCACATCGGCCAGCGACTACACGGCCACGTTACCGCGCAAGCGCATGGGATCCGGCGTGCTGTTCCGCGACGCCGCGAACAGGATCCTGCTGGTACAGCCCACATACAAGGACTACTGGGAGTTGCCAGGCGGTGCGGTGGACGGTGACGAGTCACCGTATGACGCCGCACAACGTGAGGTCGCCGAAGAACTCGGCTTGTCCATGTCGCCCGGCCGTCTGCTGGTCGTCGACTGGGTCCCGCCACGACCGGGCCGCACCGAGGGCGTGATGTTTATCTACGACGGTGGCGTGCTCGACATGCAGACGACCGCAAACTTTCAGCTCCCCGCGGACGAGCTGCACAGCTGGGCCTGGTGCACAGTCATCGAGGCGCGGCAGCGGTTGTCCCCGCTGCTCGCTCGCCGTGCGACCGCCGCGCTGGAAGCGACGGCCGACGCGGTCACGTACTACCTGGAAGACGGGAAACGTGTCTGCTGACTCTGTTCCGACGCCCATCCAGCATCGCCGTCAAGACCAGCCGTGATCCGGTTGTGCGGGGCGCGGAAGGCCAACGCTCGGGGCCTACCACCAGGGGCACATCGAGTGGCCGCCGCGGCGCTGTAACCGACCTAGAAATTTTCTAGGTCGGTTACAGCCGCTTAGCAGTAGAGCGGGACGGCTTGCATCCATCAGCCGCCTTCGGCCACTCGCGCAGGGCATCATCAATGAGCCCGACCACTTGAACCAGCACCCGTAGTTCCGGTGGTTCGGCGCATCCAGCAAGTTACCGCCGAGCCTTGTTGCCAGGGCCAATGGACGCTCTGGACTCCCACGTCCACCGCGGGCAACACCCGGAGCGACGTCCTTAATTCGGTCAGTGATGGAATCATCTGTGCGGCGCTGGAGCGCGTCGCCGACGAGCTCGGCATGCGGTTATGGTTCGGGGCCGGTTCGCCGAGCCGCCGTTGCGCCATGACGGCTCTCTATCGCCCGAGCGCCTCGACCGATTCGGTGATCACGAAGGCCAGCTCGGCCTCAAGCTGATCATCCTGCAGGGCGTCGAACGCGATGAACGGCGCCAACCGGAGAAGCCGTTTGAGGAAGTCCCTCAACAGCTCACGGTCCGTCGTATCGTCGGCGGTCGACTTCTTCCACGCACGCACGATCGCCTTGACGAGCGTCGGGCTCGCGCCGAGCGCCGCTCGCCGAGCCAGGATCTGGTCGAATGCCGCCTCGCCGACACTGTCGAACAGGCCATACGGATCGGCACCGGGGACATCCTCGTACAACAGGTACGCCCGCCACCACAGCCGCGCGAACACATGCCGGGTCAGGTCAGTCCGGAGCACGCGGTCGCTGTCGAACGTCGCATCCGGCCGACGAAATCGCCAATACGCGACGTCCGGTGCGAGGACCAGCGAGGTGAACGCCCAGATATCGCCGACAGCCGCCTCGACCGGCAGAATTCCCATGAGCCGGTGCAGCATGGGTCCAATCTGGGCATCGAACGCCATGCGGTCGGCGGCAGAGGGCGGCTCCGGGAATCCCGCAGCCCGCGCGGCCGCCGTCAGCTCCTCACGCAGGCCGGACAGGATCTGGCGTTCGACGCGATCACCGCCGGTCGCGGCATACACGGTCGCGACGTGATCCAGCGCGTGGTGACCGGTCAGCTCGTTCGTGGGCACGTTGACCAGCTCGCTGTGCAGCCTCTGCGCCTTCGCCGGAAGCAGGCGTGGATAGAGATAGCCCATCACGACTCCCGGAAGATGCCGACCGCGGCCTGGATCTGCGTCGTCAGGAGGTGCGGTGAGTGGTCACGGAGGTGACGAAGGTCGGCCGTCGACCGGCCCGGAAACAGGCGTCGCAAGAGATTCTGCAGCGTCTGACCGAGCGTGTCATCGTCGAAGCCCGCGTCGTCGACCAGGTCGTCGTTGTGCAACGCGGCCTCGACCATCGTCCGGGCTACGTCGGCGTAGACGGCGGACAGGATGAGGCGGTCGGCTGGGCGCGGCGCCGCCGCGTTCTGGAACGCGCGGACGACTGCCGTGCTGCGCTCGTTGACGTAGAGCAGCACGGCACCCATCGTCGCCGCCTCCAACTGCGAGCTGACGTCGAGATGCCAGGCCGCCGCGTCGGGCAGCGGCGTTTGCGTGAAGTCGATGACGGCGATCGGGAACTGCGGCGCGTCGCCCTGTAAACGCACGCGGCACTCGTCCGACCAGAGCATCGAGCCCGGCCGGCTGGGAGCGAGGGGCTGCCGCGCGGTTCCGGGGTCGACCAGCGTCAGCACCGTGCGCAACACCAGGGTCCCGCCCAGCCGCTCGCCAGGCAGCAGCAGGTCAAGGTCGCCCCGGTAACGGCCCCCGGAGGGCAGCGGCACCCGAACGGCGGGCTCTCGGAGGCTTGACCCGGACGACGCCCAGATCACCACGAGCGACAGCTGAGCGTCCGCCGAGAGCATTGTCGCTCGCAGGATCCCCTCGAGGTCGATGTCGACCGTGCGCCGCAACGCAAGATCCGTTCGGTAGTCCCAATACGGGAGTGCGGAGGGCAGATCCTGCGAGACATTGTTGTCGATCAGCTGCCAGCCTCCGGCGTCGACCGTGGACGGCGCCGGCCGAAGGTACGGCCAGATTCTCCGCCTCATCGGGAGATCACCGTCCCGACCGTCACCGCGACTTCGGTGATGGTGTTCGGCGCGGGCCGTACGATCGCCTGCCACACGATGCCGTCGCCGCCTTCGACCTCTGCCTGGTCGCCCTGGACGAAGCGGCCGTCGCTACCGCGCCAGCCCAGTACGGTCGGCATGTCCGCCGCGGCGGGCGGCTGGCTTTCCCGTCCGCTGCCACTGCCGGCGATGACGACGTTCACCTCAGCGGAGACCACCTGAGCACCGTCAACAGGCAGCATGAACTCCTGGACGACGACGGGCCGGCCGTCGAGCTGGTCGAGCCGCGGTTCGCCGTCGTATCGGACCACGGGCCGAACGGCGAGTCTCGGGCCCGGCGGCCGAGTCTCGGACGCGGGCGCTCGGAGGGACTCGGTCGGCCCGCCCGTGAGCCGCTCGTCCTGGGGCTCTGTCCATCCGTTCCCGTCCGAGCTGCCGAAGCCGGTCGCGCGCGACTCCGCAGTTTGCCCATCGAACTCTTGCCATCCGCCTGGCGCGGGCCCCGTGGTCGGCGGCTTATCGGACCGGTCTTCCGCCAGGTCGACACGTTGCGCAACGGACGACGGCGGTTTGGATGCCTGCGTGCCGCCGCCGTAGTCCGTGGCCCCGCCAATGCCCCAGCCTCCCGCGACGAGACCCGAGAACATGCTGCTCGCCGCGCCGAGCGCGACCGCCGCCGAGCCGGACCGCGCGACCGCGCCCGCATTGTTGAACTGCTCCAGTTCCTCGCCGATCCGCGTGAACGTCATCCGGACAAAGGTGCGCTCACTACCCTCGAGCTGATCTGCGATCCAGTTGTCGTGCGTCGGCGGCTCCGCCTTTGCGTACACGTCATCGAGCGACTCGTCCGCCCGGAAGACCCCGGCGTAGCCGATGTGCTCCGACAGCGGCTTCGGACCGGCGTAGTACTTCACGACCAGCTCGGCCGGGCGCATGAGGCAGACGTGATGCACACCGCGGTTCAGGCCCGCGGTTTCCGACGCCCGCCCACCCTCGGCCGGCAGCATGAGGCGCCGGGCCAGGCCGAGCGAGCCGAGCTCGCGCTTGGGCCGGTAGCAGCTGAGGCGATGGGCGTCGTCGGAGCGGCTCTTGCGGTAGGCCTCGACGAAGAGATTGAGCGGAGCCGTCGAGGCCGGATCGGGAATCTCCACGCTCACGTTCTCGTGCCGTACGGCGAAGCGCATCGGGGCATCGCCGTTGGCCAGCGGAAGGATCTTCGGCCAGAGCTGCCAGGCGATCGTGTCCGCCAGGTAGCGGGCGACGTCCTCCGGCTCGTCGTCGCCGAACACCGGGTCGACGATCACGATCGTCGTCCCCGTCTCGTCGGCGCCGAACTGGCGCAGGCCGAGCAGCCGCGCGGTGCGGTCGGCGTCCTCGCCGACGAGGGGCTCGACGACGTTGTCCGCGTTCCGGTCGCCCCACCAATGCCGGCCCGTGTGCCGAACCGGTCCCTCGCGGCGGTCTGCGGTGTAGCTGCGCCACAGCGCACACCCGATCAGCCGGGTCTCCAACCCGTGGGCGCCCTGGCAGCGCGTGTGAATGAGGATCGTGCCGGACCGCGAGAGCAGGTAGAAGATGCCCTTGCCGAAGCCGTACGTGCCGCCGCCGAGGTGTTTGTCGCGAGGCTCGCCCGCATTGCGGACGAAGGTGACGAAGTCGCGTACCTCGCCGACGGCCTGATCCGCGCGGGTCGGACCCCCGAGTCCGGTCGTACCGCGGTCGGAGATGCGCAGCGTCCGGATGACCGGGGCGGCGAGGGCATTGCGCAAAGGCAGGTGGTCGTTCAGCGGCACGTCCCTCAGGAGCAGGTCGCGCCACTGGCCGGCATGGGCAGGGCTCACCGTCAGCATGTCGATCTCGAAGTCCACGACCTGGTGTCCCTGCCGCGCGTCCCAACTGTTCTGGGCCGCCTCACGGACCAGGACCGTCCACAGGTCCAGTTCCGGCCGGCCGAGCTGGTTGCGGATGCCCTCGGCCGCGGACGCTCCCTCGGGCGGGTATACCTGTGACTGCCAGCCGATCCCGGTCACTGACCAACCCCCGTAGCCGCCGCGACATGCGCCTCGATGTCCGCGTCGCCGAGCGCCGGTACGGGATCCGCGAGCAGGTCGATCGTGTAGTGGACGTCGGTCACCGGGGGCGCCGGTGGCACGAGCGACGCGAGGGTGACCCGCGGGAATCCGGCGCCGACCTCGTACCAGCGCTCCTCGGTCACGCGGAAGAGGACGTCGACGTAGTGACCGCGATCGGCCGGCCGGTAACCGACCTCGGCGAGCCGGGACAGCAGGTCGTGCCCGTCGTCGGCCAACTGCAGCAGATCGTCGACGAGCGCCGGAACGCAGCGGCCTCCAGTGCTCTGCTCCACCCGGATCCACACCAGGTCCAGGCATCCGCCCGCGGGCTCCTCCAGCTGGTCAAGGCCGTGAATGCGGACGCGACGGCCTTCGGTCGCCGTCGAGGTCTTGACCTCGATGGAGCGCGCCGCGCCGGTGAAGTCGTGACGATGCCCCGACGGCCCGGTCCACAGGTGGGAGGCGCCCCTGTGGCTGCGCAGCAGCCGTTCCAGGACGACGAGCTCGCCGAAGAGTCCGGCCAGGCGATCCGCGCCGAGCGGCACCGCGCCTGGGGCGAACAGCGCCCGCCAACGAGCGACCACCGTCCGGGCCGCCTTCAGCGGTCGGCTCGGCGCCGCCTCGACTGCAACCAGAATGTCGGCGCACAGTCCGTTGAACACATCGGCCAGGTCCGGCCGATCGCAGCTGAGATCGGCGTACCGGACGAAGACCTTCGCGTCCTCCAGCCCACGCTCGCGCCAGTGCAGCGCGGAGTCGGCGGCGGAGGCGACCGACTCGTTCGGGGCGAGCGGGATCAGCAGGCGCCGGACTCCGGACGCGTCGACGGCGGCCGAGATCGGCCCTGTGCTGCCCTTGACGGGCAGAGCAGCGACCCGCATCTTCTTCGCCGAGCCGATCGGCTCGGCGGCCAGCGCCTCCCAGTGGTCGCGAAGCAGGCCTCGGAGCGATCCACTCACTCGGTCTCCTCGACCTCGAGGCCGGTGAGGTCCTCCTCCTCAAGCTGCAGCTTCGACAGATCCGCGCTGACGTACTCCCACTCGACGGACGAGTCCGACCCGGCCGGCAGCGGAAATACGAGGCCGACGCCGATCACGTGGTCCTTGGCGTTCAACGGAACACGAAGCTTCTTGCTGCGCTCGGGCGGCGTCGACGTCTTGTCGATGGCGTAAAGGGTGAGCAGGCCAGTCTTCGGCATCTGGCCGCGTCGCAGGTCCTTGATCTCCTTCTCCGAGAGCTCCTTCTTCGAACCGCCGGGGACCGACAGATCGGCCGCCGCATCGGGGCGGCTCATCAGGGTCTTGATGTCCGGCACCTGTGCGTTCACGAGCTTCGCACGATTGACGCGGCGCACCGACACGCCCGGCGCATACTCGAACGCGGACTCGGCGGGCCCGTCCGGATTGCCGATCAACGCCAGGTTCCACCGGCGCAGGGCCCGGTCGCCCGAGTCCGCGCGCTTCCCGATGTAGTTGGCCAACAGCGTCGCGTCGCACTCCTGCGACCGCTCATGGAAGGCGTATTCCTTTAGGAAGTCGAGAACGAGGTCGTAGTCGACTTCGAACAGCACGATCCGGTCCTCAGCCGTTCTGATCTCGGTGCGTGCCCCGGCCGCCACGGCGCGCCGAACCAGCCTTCGCGCGGCCTGCTGGTTTCCGCGCAGCCAGTCGAGGTCGTCGCTGTGAAAGAACCGGGTCTGCACGCGCTGACCGCCGTAGGCGGCCGCCGCCTTCACGGCCGACTTCATCTTGGCCGCCGCCGTGACCAGCAGGGCGGGATGGGTGCGGATGCGTACGGCGAAATCGCGGGGCGTCTTGTCCTCGGTCATGTACACGTCGATGTCCCGCCGCATCTCGGCCTCGACCGAGGCGAGGTGACGGAACCAGTCCCGCAGCTCCTCCGTCATCCAGATCCTCGGCAAGTCGGCGTAGCCGTTGCGGAAACCGAACCAGCGACCCATCTGCAGCAGCGTGTCGTAGGCCGAGACGGAGCGGACGAAGTAGCTGACGCAGAGGCCCTCGAGGGTGAGTCCCCGGGACAGCGTGTTGCCGCCGACCGCGATGGCCACGACCCGGCCCTTCTCGTAGTCGAGGCGGTCCGTGCTCGTCGAGTTGTCGATGACGACCCGGCACTCCTTTAGAACGGCGGGAAGGTGCGCCAACAGCGCCTCGAACTCGACCGGCTCCTCGTCGAGCTCCTGGGCGGGGACTCGCATCGTCTCGGACTTCCACAGCGCGCGCAGCTCCTCAACCGCGGTCGGGTCGTCGAGAGCGGCGACAACGTCCGACACGACCGCCCGCAGCGGCGCCTTGAACGCCTGGTGGACGCCCGTGCTTACGCTCGTGTGAATCAGCATGGTGCTGTGTGGGTTGCCACTGCCCCGGGCCCGGCGTGCGGCCGTGGCGAGGCAGAAGTACCGCACAGCGGTACGGAGGCTGTCGGGGATGTCCGGCACGAAGGTGTCCTTCTCGCCCTTCGCCGGGCGCACGAGATCGACATCGTCGGGCGACACGTCACGGATCATGTCGTGGCCGTCTGGCACCTCGCTGGGGTCTTCATACTCCTGCACGTCGCGGCCGAAGATGACCTCGGGGCCGAAGTAGCCGACGGGACGCGGCAGATTCACGACGAAATGCTCGGGGTACAGGTCCTTGGCCGACGGGTCGATCAGCAGGTTGGCGAACGGGGTCGCGGTGTAGCCGACGTAGCACGCCTTCGGCAGTCGGGTCAGCACGTCACGGATGAGCGGGTTGATCGTCCTGGTAGCCACTGTCGCCTGGTCGGCCTCGTCGTCCACGATGATGGCGGGGCAGTCCGAGAGGTAGCTGCGCGCGGAGTCGAGCCACTTGTTGAACTTCCGCAGCACCGCCGGGTTCTTCTTGACCACGCACAGGACGTACTGCCGGTTGGACGAGCTGAAGTACGACGCGGCGTTGGCCGGCGGCGTGAAGTCACGGTCGGGGTCGGTGAGCTGGTGCCACAGGCCCGGGTTCGGTTTGACGAGCTGCTCCTCGAGGCGGAGCTGCGTCTGCCGGCGCAGGCCGTTGTGAATGCCCGCCAGGACGATGAACAGCTTATAGCCGCGGTCGGCCGCTTTCGCCAGCACCGAGGTGAAGTTGGTCGTCTTGCCCGACTGCACGTACCCCACAACCAGGCCGCGGACGGAGAACACGGCCTCGCGAGGATGGCTGAGCAGCGCCACGACCTTGGTCGAGGCGTCGTCAAGGACCTTCAACGGGTCGTCCTTCCACCCGTCCCGGCGGAGCAGGTTCTCCAGCGCCGGCCAGCACCGGTCATCCTTGCGTGGACCGGTGTACCAGGTGAACCGGTTGTTCAGGACCACCGACCGCGGCTCGTCAAGCTCCTTGATCCTGATGGTCTCCCGCTCGTACCGCTCGAGGATGCGCTGAATGATGTCCTGATTGACGTTCATCACTTCAAGCATCGAGCGCGCCGCGGCGGGCGTGTTCTGCTGGGCCATCTGCTGGAAGACGGTGTATTGGCCCTCGAACTCATCGAGCGACGACACCTGCTGCTCCTCCCACTCCGGCGGCCGTTTGACCCGCTCAGCCTAGTTGTTGCGACCCCGGATCCGACCCCGCCGATCTGCGCAACCGGGCCGCAACGACGCCCGCGCAACGCGCCCGACGGGCCACCCAACGCGCGAAACGGCGAGCTCCGCGCGCTAAAGGTCATCAAGATCATGCCGTACTCCGGCCTGGAACGGTTCGGCCGATCGGCTGACAAAGCGGTCCCGGCGGTAGTCTCGTTCGCGTGGTCGAACGGCTGAGTGGGGGATGGGCGTCGAGCGACGGCGTCCGCCGATGCATGCAGGCGAACAAGGGTCGCGACACACGGCCCGAAATGCGACTGCGCTCGGCCGTCCATGCCCTGGGTCTGCGGTACCGCACGTCGACCCGCCCCCTCGCCGCGATCCGCCGCACCGCCGACCTGGTGTTCAGCGGCGCGAAGGTGGCGGTCTTCGTCGACGGCTGCTTCTGGCACGGCTGCCCCGACCATCACACCAAAGCGAAGGCGAACGCTCAGTTCTGGTCGGAGAAGGTCGAACGAACCCGCGCCCGCGACCTGGAGACCAATCGATTACTCACCGAGGCCGGCTGGCAGGTCATTCGAATCTGGGAGCACGAACAGACAGAAGTGGCAGCTGCTCTTGTTGCGGCTGCCGTGCGCGAGCGGAGCCTTCGGCGGCGTCGATGAGGCTGGCCCCGATGTGCTCGGCCAGGGCTTTGGCCAGCTCCACCGGAACCGCATTGCCGATCTGCCGGGCAATCTGGATCTTGGTGCCGCACCACTTGAAGTTGTCCGGAAAGCCCTGCAGCAGCGCGGCCTCGTAATGCGTGAGCGCCCGGTGCTCCTCGGGGTGCAGGTATCTGCCCTTCTCCGGCTTGAAGAACTCCGTCCTGATGGTGACGGACGGTTTGTCCCAGCGTAACCGCCCCATGACGTCGGCCGATCCGGTCAGGTGGTTCTTCCAGCACGGCGCCTTGAGGTCATCGGGTAGGTCGAACCGGTTGCCGCCCGGCGGAATCTTCTTGAACCGGGCGATCGACACCTTGGGGTCGTAGTAGCGGGTGACGTGCAGCTCCGACGACAGGAACGGCCCCGGAATGCCGTTTTCCAGACGATTCGGCGGCAGGTCGATGTGGTCAACGGGAATCGACGCGGTCACGCCGTGGAGGGCATCCTTGACGGTCCGCCACGCCTCGCGGCGCACTGTCGGATCGGGGATCATGATCTGCTGCGGCAGGCTCTTGTGCGTACCAATGACGATGAAACGCTTTCGTACCTGCGCCGAGCCGTAGTCGGCAGCGGTGACCATTCTGGGATCGAGCTCGTAATCCTCGAGCCGCCCGCCTGGGGCCGCCTCACGTTGAAGCGCGGCAAACTCGTCGGATTTGGCGAACCGGTCAACGTTCTCGATCAGGAACGCCTTGGGCTTGATCTTTACCAGCGCGTTGACATACTCCCGCCACAACTGGTTTCGCTCGTCGTCCGCACGCTTCTTGCCCAGGTTGGAGAAGCCCTGGCACGGCGGACCGCCAATCACCACGTCCGCGGCCGGAAGGTCCGACTTAACCCATTCCCCAATGTCACCGCAGAAGATGTGGTCGGACCCGAAGTTGGCGGCATACGTGGCAGCGGCAAACTGGTTCAGCTCGACCGCAGCAACGGGAGCGAAGAAGCCGGACTGACGGAAGCCCTCGGTGAGACCACCGCAGCCCGCAAACAGATCCACAACGCGAAGCCGCGCCGGTGGATTGCCGACTGGCTCCGCGTCCGGGTCGGCCACCATCGGTCTCCCCTCATCACGCAACCCAGTGCCAACATCCGCCGCATCGTACGAGAGATCAATTCGACCACCTTATCGGGCCAACTGATACCACTCAAGCTCCGCCATACGTGGTCCGCGCGATGATCACCAAACGTGACCACATGCGCACGGAAAGCCGAAGCGTCCGTCGACGGGAGGCGATAGCAGCGCCGTCCAGGCGGCGACCCGTTGTCGCGTCGACGATCGCCGTGACGAGGGGCGGCTTCGCGGCCTTGCTCGGCAGCGTTGCATCTCGGAGGCCGGCCTGACGCTGGACCTCACCAATGGTGGCGACGGCGACCTCTGCAGCGCCGGGCCATCCCCTGCCGTCGCCTGAGGGCGGGCCGCGTTGATCGACGCGCCATCGGCCCGGATCATGCCGTTG
This sequence comes from Dactylosporangium sp. NPDC049140, assembly GCF_040648435.1. NCBI lineage: Bacteria > Bacillati > Actinomycetota > Actinomycetes > Micromonosporales > Micromonosporaceae > Dactylosporangium > Dactylosporangium sp. NPDC049140. The sequence continues at coordinate 206,686 of NZ_JBEZDS010000001.1, forward strand.
TCGTAGGCCACGACCTCCGCCCGCCGCCGCGGCGTCGAGGGCCGCGGCGATCGTACAGAACGGCTGGGCCTGCGTGCCGGATCCGGCGTCGGAGCAGCCGGATCCGGTGGCGTTGTTGACGAACAGTCGGGTGGAGGTGCCTCTGAGCTGGTGTTGCGCGGTTGGCGATACTGGGATCGAACCAGTGACCTCTTCGGTGTGAACGACTGACCTTTGACTGCCAGCCTGGTGGGCGGCGGCTGTGACCTGATCCTGGCATCCGCCGATGTACGTCGTCGTCCGGCTGTGTGTTGGCCGGTTGTCACTCGATTTGTCACTCACCCGGCGTCACCAGCGTTTGCCCTGTCAAGAGGCGAACGCCTGATGTGATGCCGCCTCGATCGGCTTACCTGCAGCCGGGCTGATCGATGGCAAAATCTGCGGGACGCTCGCCCTTCGACGCCAGAGGAACCGCATGCAGGACCTGATCGAGGAAGTGCTGAAGCTTCAGGACGAGTACGACGCGAAGAACACACCGGCCATGCAGCGGCGCGGCGTCATCGTCCGGCAGGAGATGCGGAGTTGGCTGGATCAGCACATCGATGAGCTGCGCACCACCGTCGCCGATGTCTTCACGGACCTGGGTATCCAGGGCAGGGACGGCACGGGCCAGAAGACTGAGGTGCCGTGGACTCGCCTCTACTCCGCGTCCCGCAGCCCGAGGGCGACTGAAGGTTGGTACGTGGTCTACCTGTTCAGCGCGCTCGGCGACCGTTGCTATCTGACGTTGCTGCACAGCAGTACGGACTGGGATGGTGTCGAGTTCCGCCCTCGGCCGCCTCTGCAGTTGCAGGCCCTTGTCCAGTGGGCGCGGGAGAATCTGACCACCCTCGTTCCACAGCGCGTCGATCTGGTGACCGATCTTCAGTTCGACTCTCGCAGGAGTGGCCTCGGTGCCGCGTACGCAGCGAGTACCGCCTACGCAATCGAGTACCCGGCAAATGCGGTACCTGGACCTGAGTGGCTGCTCGCGGACCTCAAGTTCATGCTCGGCATGCTGAAGGAGCTTTACCGACTGGAAGAGATCGACCCACGCATTCCGGGCGTCGACCCACCTGAGGTCAGTCAGCTCAAAGCCGACGTAGCCGAGGCCGCTGGCCGACGTCGTTCACTGCCCGGGCAGGGTTTCCGGCTGACCAAGCAAGAACAGCTTGCTGTCGAGCGGAGAGCGGTCGATGTCGCCATACAGTACTACCGGGACCAGGGCTGGTCCAGGTCACCGACGTGGGCGCTACCGAGTCCTTCGACATTATCGCGCGCAACGGCACGGACGAATTGAGCATCGAGGTCAAGGGCACCACCTCGCTCGGTGAGTCGGTGATCCTGACCAGGAACGAGGTCGACCTGCACCGGAAGCGCTACCCCAACAACGCGTTGTTCATCGTTCACAGCATCGTGCTCGATCGCTCCAAGGCCGGGCCAACCGCTACCGGTGGCGTTGTGGTCGAACGCCGGCCGTGGGTGATCTCCGATGCCGATTTGAAGGTCCTGGCCTTTCAATACCGTGCGCCCACGTAGTAGATCGTCGCTCGAGATCGTCGGTGTGAAGGCCAACGTGGCGGTCGGTGGCTCGGGCCATCGTATGCGCGATGCTCCCGTGACTTCGGCTTTCCGATAGGGCCCGGACGGAGCCGCAGCGCACCGCCGGCCCACTACCGCGCTTCGCGCGAGCCGCGGCGGGGCTGCCACGGAAGCGCTTTTGGCCGGGCGCCTACGCTGGCTCCATCCGCGAAGCATCCGAACCTGTCCGCGTCGCGCTGACCGGCTCCACAGCAGGCCCGACCTGCACGCCATCACCCAGGCACTCGGCGCCGACTCGGTTCTGCGCCGTCTGCGGGCGCTCGGATCCGTGGCAAGCCGTTGAGCTGACAGCCGCCGCGTCGACAGAGTCGCCAGCCATGGCTGTCTTCCTGCGAATGCTGACTGGCGGTCGGCGCGATCAGGTGCGCCAAGGCTGCCCGATGCCGTAACGCGGAGTCGTGCCCGTGCGAGTCCTTGGCTTGATCGCACGGGCCAGCTCGGCGAAGACTGCGGCCGCTGCCGGCGGATACTGGTGCGCTACGAGCTGACCAGCCGCGGCACCCCCGATGTGCGCTACGAATGCCCGGCCTGCGACCGCTCCTCGGCTGGCGCTCGCGCACGACGGCGATAGGTCGCGCGGTCAGGCGGCCTGATAGACCGAGTCGACGTGCCACTCCAGGAACTCTCGGTGCGGGCGGTCGGCTTTGCGCTCCGGAAGCTCGATCTGCATCCCACTTCGCGAGTAGAACTCCTCGCCGTTGCCGAAGTCCTCACGCAGTCGCGGGCTGACCAGCAGCCGGTGCTTCGGATCGATACTGAGGTAGCCACGGTCGAACATGATGTGAACGTCCGAGCGCAGCAGCAGGCCGTTGTCGATGCGGTGCTCACCACCCTGCGGCAGCGGCAGGATGTGCGCGGCCTGGAGCACGGGCCGGATCTTCGCACTGGTAATGGCGCAGCGGTGGTGGTACGCGTCGAGCACGACACCCTTGAACGCCTGCTGACCGAGCCGCTGCGGCTGCAGCCGTGGGTCGCCGTACACCGGTCCGGGGCGATGCCACGGCGCGCTGAGATCGATCTCGACAACCGTTCCGGTGAGCCGATGCAGCAGGTCTAGGAAGTACCCCGAGTAGGCGCGCGCGGCCAGGTCGTAGCTCTTGCCCTGCACGACGTTCGTGGCGAAGTCCGGCGGCGCCGGGGCGTCCAGCTCCGGCCCGAAGAACCGCGTGTCGCGGATGAAAAGGCATCCGATCTGCGGATCCTCGCGCGGCGAGATCGGCTCGTTTCGGTAGCGGCCGATCGCCTCGCGCAGCTGCTGAAGGCTTGCGGCGCCGTTGCCCTCGCCGTGCGTCTCCCAGACCTCAGAAATGCTCAGCCGCGCGAAGCCGCTGAAGAAGCCTCCGCCGACGACGCGGTTGTGCGGGTGGTGGCTCTTGAAGAAGAAGGGCTCGCCAATCTCGACGGCGCCGAATCGATGCCTGCTCGACGGCCGCCAGAAGTTCACCTCCTGCAGCAGCGGCCGGTCGGCAAGGAACCGGTACCAATCGCCGTCCGTCACACCGACATAGGCCTTCACGATCGAACAGTTTGCCGTACGAACCGAGCTCATCCGAGCACACAATGAGCACGGCGCGTCGTCAGAAATTCGCCAAGATCACAAAATCGCACCCAAACACATAGGCTAGGGCCTTGATCAAGAGAGCCGACGGGGGGACTTGAACCCCCAACCTTCCGATTACAAGTCGGGTGCGCTGCCAGTTGCGCCACGTCGGCCTAGGCACACGATCGTACTTGGTCGAGTCCCGCCCCCGCGCCCCAGATACCGCCGCCCAACCCAGACCAACCCGGACAAAAACGGACCATGACCTTGGCATACGGTCCGTAAGCGCTTAAGGTAAGCAGCACTCCGTACCTGGCACTGCCGCCAGGCGCGGCGAACTTCTACTCGGATCGTCCGGCACGTTCCTGCCGGTGGAAGGTGGCTACTCCATGGCTACGGTCACGTACGCGAAGGCATCCCGGATCTACCCGGGCACCCCGCGTCCCGCAGTTGACCAGCTCGACCTCCAGATCGGTGACGGCGAGTTCCTCGTGCTCGTCGGGCCCTCCGGCTGTGGCAAGTCGACGTCGCTGCGTATGCTCGCCGGTCTCGAAGACGTGGACGCGGGCGACATCCTGATCAACGAGCGCAACGTCACGCACCTGCCGCCCAAGGCTCGCGACATCGCGATGGTGTTCCAGAACTACGCGCTGTACCCGCACATGTCGGTGTACGAGAACATGGCGTTCGCGCTCAAGCTGCGTAAGACGCCGAAGCACGAGATCGACCGGCGCGTGAAGGAAGCGGCCGCGATGCTGCAGCTCGAGGACTACCTCGGCCGCAAGCCCAAGGCGCTCTCCGGTGGTCAGCGCCAGCGTGTCGCGATGGGTCGCGCCATCGTGCGTGAGCCGCAGGTCTTCCTCATGGATGAGCCGCTGTCGAACCTCGACGCGAAGCTCCGTGTGCAGACCCGTTCGCAGATTGCCACGCTGCAGGCCAAGCTCGGCATCACCACCGTGTACGTCACGCACGACCAGGTCGAGGCCATGACCATGGGTCACCGGGTGGCCGTACTGCTGGATGGCGTCCTGCAGCAGGTCGACAGCCCGCGCGCGCTGTACGACCGGCCGGCCAACGTCTTCGTCGCGGGCTTCATGGGCTCGCCGGCGATGAACATCAAGACGGTGCCGCTGACCGATCAGGGCGGCCGCTTCGGCGACGTCATCCTCCCGCTGACCCGCGAGCAGATCGCCGCCGCGCAGGCGGACGGGGCCAGCGGCCGCGTCACGGTCGGCTTCCGGCCCGAGGACACGGACCTGGTCGGGCCGAACGACGGTGGCATCCCGATCACGGTCGACCTGGTCGAGGAGCTCGGCTCCGACGCCTACGTGCACGGCACGGTCGCGCTCGAGGGCCAGGACGAGCGCTTCGTCGTGCGCGCCGACCCGCGCCGCACGCCGCGGCTGACCGAGATCGTGCACGTCCGCCCGCACGCGAACACGCACCACGCGTTCAACGCCGCGACCGGCCGCCGTATCTAGTAAACAAAAACGAAGGGCGGTCCCGGAAGGGGCCGCCCTTCGTTATATCCGGAACTAGGCGAACGACCAGACCTGCAGCTTGCCCCCGCCCACACACGCGATCTTCGACGTGTTCCAGGAGCAGCTCGCGCCCTCGACCTTCGGCAGCGTGCCCAGCGCCACCCGATCGCCCGAGGACGCCGTAACGCCCGTCAGGGTCACGTCCTCCTCGATCGAGCTCGGCCCCTTCGCGAAGAAGAGCAGGCTGCCGTTGGTGACGCGGGCGCCGTACCCGTTCTGGTCCTCCGGCTTCAGCAGCTGGCCGCCGTCGGTGTTGAACAGCCGGCTCGACTCGGTGCTGGTGCCCGGCGCCGTGGCCAGGATCGTCGACCCCACGGGGACCAGCTGGGTCGTGCCCCGGGCATCGCCCTGCCAGAGTTGCTTCTTGTCCGGGATCGAGATGTACCGCAGCACGGTGTCCGCGGACGACGCCGTGTCGAGCACGCACAGGCGGTCGGTGCCGCACGGGGCCACTTTGGTGATCTCGCGCTTGTCGTCCGGCGCGGTGTAGATCTGCACCGGCTCGCCGGTCTTGCTCAAATCATAGGCCTTGATGGTGTACTTCGTGCTGGTCCCGAACACGAAGAGGCGCTGGTCGAACATGGCGTACCCCGCGTAGCTACCCGCCGTGTCGTTCCACGAGCGCACGATCTCGTGGTTGGCCGCCTTGCGCAGATTGATCTTGTCGCCATCGACGGTGACGAACTGGTTGCGGGCCTTCAGGTCGGGGTTCATCGGGCCGCCGCCGATGTCGGTCGGGCCGCGCTGGTCGGAGCCGAGGAGCGGGCCGAGCACGCTCGTGCCCTTCTCGTCGTCGTCGAGGGTCCACTTGTTGGTGCCGTCCCAGCCGTACGCGTTCGTCTTCTTCAGCTTCGTCGAATGCCAGAGCCACACGGAGTCGAGGAAGACCACGCTGTCGGTCGTCGTGAACTGCTGCTTGGTGCGCTCCTTGCCGGACGTGTTCAGCATGACCAGCGTGCCCGCGCCGCCGGTGCCGATCAGGATGATGCCGGCGGAGCTCGGCAGGATGCTCCAGCGGTAGTTGTCGTCGACGAGGTCGTACTGCCACAGCTTCTTGCGGTCGTCGAGGTCGTACGCCACCAGGTGCACGTTCTTGTCCGCGATGTACAGCGCGTACGTCTTCGAGCCCAGCGTCGCCGTCGCCGGGTAGTCGAGCTTGTCGTTCAGGTCGAGCGAGCCGGCACTCGCGACCGTCTTGAACTCGATCGCGTTGATCTTGTCGCGGAAGAAGAACCAGTACACACCGGCTCCCACCAGCGCGAGCACGACCACGGCGGCGAGAGCCCCGACGAGCAGCCGCGACAGGCCCCGGCGCGGAGCCGAAGGAGGAGCCGCGGACGGTGGTGCCGACGGCGGGGCGGCCGGCGGGGCGGAGAACGGCGCCGTGGGCGGCCCGGCCGGCGCCGGCCCGGGCGGGATCACCTGCGCGGCCCGCATCGGGTACCCGGCACCGACCGGCGGCGCTGACACCGGCGTGACACCGAAGCCCCCGGATACTGGGGAAACCGGAGACGCAGGAGGTGCGGAATGGGGCGACGACGAGGCAACCGGAACGCTTTCGGTGTGGTAGGCCCCGATAGGTACCAACTCCGCCAATGCGCCTTCCGCGACAGGCAGTTCGGGCTGTTCGAGTACAGTCGGTGCAATTCCCAACTCGGCGTGCAGAAGCCGCGCCGCCAGCGGCAGTCGCGACGAGCCGCCCACCAGGAACAGGCCGGCGAGCTGGTCCGGGCGCAGGCCGGCGTTGTGGATGACCTTCCCGGTCTCCCAGACGGCGCGGCGGATGAGCGGCTCGGTGACCCGCTCGAGCTCCTCGCGCGTGAGGTGCAGCGCCTGGTCCTGGCCGGGAATCGTGATCGGCGCGACCGTCGCGCGCGAAAGCATCTCCTTCGCGCCGCGGATGTCGTCCCAGAACAGGCGGCGGTCGCGGCGCTGGGTCGTCGAGGCCGGGTTGCGCAGCGCGGTCCAGGCCTGCGGCGCGGTCTGGTTGATCACGGCGCCGAGGTGCTCGACGATCGCCGCGTCGACGTCGAGGCCGCCGAGGTCCTCGATGCCGCCGGAGCCGATGACCGAGAACCGGCCGTTGTCGTTGCGCACGACCGCGATGTCGAGCGTGCCGCCGCCGAAGTCGAACACGGCGAGCGACGATCCGACCGCGACGGGCCGGCGCAGGACGTCGGCGAAGTACCGGGCCGCGGCGACGGGCTCGGGCACGAGACGGACCGGCGGCCAGCCCGCCCGGCGCGCGGCGTCGGCGAGCGTGTCACGTCGGCGGGTGCCCCAGGCCGCGGGGTAGGTCAGCACCGCCGCCGGCAGAAATCCGACAGCCTCGACGGCGGCGCGGGCGACCGCGGCCAGGATCGCCGCCAGCAGGTCGACGGTGGCGATCTCGCGGTCGCCGAGCAGCACGGTGGGCTCGTCGATGCGCCGCTTCGGGTTGGGCTCGAAGCGCGACGGGTCGAGCCCGGCCATCCGGTAGGCGTCCCGCCCCACGTGGATGCGGCCGTGCTCGTCGACGTACACGCCGGAGGGCATGATCGGCGCGCCGTCGACGAGCAGGGGGCGCGTCCGGCCGTCGGGGTGGCGAACCACCGCGACGGTGTTGGACGTGCCGAGGTCGACCCCGATGGCGAAGCCCTGCTGAGGCTGAGTCACCGGCCCATACTAGGTGCGGGGGTAAAGATCTACAGTCGGCGACGACGGCTGACTTCGGCAAGCGTTACGGCTGCCGCGACCGATGCGTTCAGCGACTCCACATCGGTCACCATCGGGATGCCGACGCGCAGGTCGCAGGTCTGCCCCACGAGCCGCGACAGGCCGCGGCCCTCGGAGCCGACGACCACGACCAGCGGGCCGACCGCGGCCTCCAGCGAGTACAGCTCCGTCTCCCCGTCCGCGTCGAGCCCGGCGACGACGAAGCCCTCCTCCTGGCACTGCTTCAAGGCCCGCGTCAGGTTCGTGACCTGGGAGACCTTGACCCGCGCGGCCGCGCCGGCGCTGGTGCGCCAGGCGGTCGCGGTGATCGCGGCCGAGCGCCGCTCGGTGAGGAAGACGCCGTCGGCGCCGAACGCGGCCGCGGAACGGATGATCGCGCCGAGGTTGCGCGGGTCGGTGATGCCGTCGAGCGCGATGAGCAGCGGCGGCGCCGACTCGAGCGAGGCGGCCAGGAGGTCGTGGAACGGCTCGTACGCGTACGGCGGGACCTGCAGGCCGAGGCCCTGGTGCAGCACCCCGCCGGTCATGCGGTCGAGCTCGTTGCGCGTGACCTCGAGGATCGCGACGCCCCGCTCGGCCGCGCTGCGCACGGCCTCCTTGACGCGCTCATCCATGTCGATGCCGAGCGCGACATACAGCGCCGTGGCCGGCACGTGGGTGCGCAGCGCCTCGACGACGGGGTTGCGCCCGACGAGCAGCTCCGGGCCGTCCTTGGGCGCGACCGACTTCCGCCCGGGCGACACCCTCGTCTTGGCGATCGCCGAGCCTTTGACGCCGAACGGCCCCTTGCCGGCCGTCCGCTTCGTCCCCGGCTGGCCGATCTTGGGCGCGCGGCCTTCGGTCGCGGCCGCCCGGCGCTCCTTGTCCTGCTTCCACGCGGTCTTCGAGGGCAGCGGCTCGTCGCCGGAGTACCCCTTGTGCCACGGACGTTCGTCCGCGGGCAGGGTGCGGCCACGCCCGGCGAGAGACTGCCGGTTCTTGCCGCCGGAGCCCTTCACGGCGCCCTTTTTCGAGACGACCCGCTTGCCGCGGCGTTCGGAGTTTCCTGGCATGTGTTCAGTGCTCCAACGTCCATCGTGGACCGGCCGTGGTGTCTTCCACCACGACGCCGGCGGTCTTGAGCTGGTCGCGCACCGCGTCCGCGGCGGCCCAGTCCTTACGCGTGCGGGCCGCGGCGCGCTGCTCCAGCGCGAGCGCGACCAGGGAGTCCACGACCTTTGTCAGGTCGCCGGCATCGGTGGAGCGCCACTGCGGGTGCAGTGGGTCAACCCCAAGGACATCAAGCATCGCTCGTACTTGCTGAAGCGCCGCGGCGATCTGCGGCCCATCGCCCGCGGTGAGCGCCGCGTTGGCGCCGTGCACGGCATCGTGCACGACCGCGAGCGCCCGCGAGGTGTTGAGATCGTCGTCCATCGCCTCGGCGAACTCGCTCGGCACGGTGCCGAGCTCGCCCGCGCCGACCTGCTCGGCGGCGCGCAGCACGAAGTTCTCGAGCCGGCGGTAGGCCACCGCCGACTCCGCCAGCGCCTCCGGCGTGTAGTCGATGACCGAACGGTAGTGCGGGGCAAGCAGGTAGTACCGCACCTCGACCGGGCGCAGACCCGACTCCACCAGGGAGTCGAGGGACACCACGTTGCCGAGCGACTTGGCCATCTTGGTCCCGCCGAGGTTCAGCAGCGCGTGGTGCACCCAGTAGCGGGCGAACCCGTGCCCGGCCGCCTTCGACTGCGCGATCTCGTTCTCGTGGTGCGGGAACTGCAGGTCGAGCCCGCCGCCGTGGATGTCGAACTCGGTGCCGAGGTAGCGCCAGCACATGGCCGAGCACTCGATGTGCCACCCGGGCCGGCCGGGCCCCCAGGGCGAGGGCCAGTTGGCGTCCGCGGGCTCCTCGGCCTTCTGCCCCTTCCACAGCGCGAAGTCGAGCGGGTCGCGCTTGGCCCGCGCGGGCCCGTCCTGCGCCGCCTCCATGGCGTCGGGCCGCTGCCCCGACAGCGCACCGTAGTCCTTGTAGGAGCGCACGTCGAAGTAGACGTCGCCGGACCCGTCGACCGCCTCGTACGCGTGCCCGTCCGCGATCAGCTGCTTGATCAGCTCGTGCATCTCCGGCACGTGCCCGGTCGCCCGCGGCTCGTACGTCGGCGGCAGCACCCCGAGCCGCTCGTAGGTCGCGGCGAGGATGCGCTCGTTGGCGTAGGCGATGGACCAGAAGGGCCGCCCGGCCTCGACCGCCTTGACCAGAATCTTGTCGTCGATGTCGGTGATGTTGCGGATGAACGTGACGTCATAGCCGGACACGAGGAACCATCGACGCAGAACGTCATAGTTGACCCCGGACCGCAGGTGCCCGATGTGCGGGCCCGCCTGCACCGTGAGCCCACACAGGTAGATGCCGACCTGCCCGGGCGTCAACGGGACGAAGTCCCGGACCGATCGGCTGGCGGTGTCGTACAGGCGTAGGGTCACACGTCCAAGGGTAACCGCCGGGCGTGATCATCCTTGCGCCCGCCGTCGGCCTTATACCCTGAGCCCCGTGGCTACCGAGACGGCGCAGACCCTGGACCGCGGCCTGCGCCTGCTCCACCTCGTCGCCGACAGCCCCGCCGGCCTGACCATGACGGAGGCCGCGACCGCCCTGGGCGTGGGCCGTGCGGTGGTGTACCGCCTGGCCGCGACCCTGACCGAGCACGGCATGGTCCGCCGCGACCGGGCCGGCCGCCTCCGCCTGGGCGCCGGCCTGCTCCACCTGGCCCGCCGCGCCCAGCCCCTGGTCGCCGACGCCGCCCTCCCCGCATTGCGCCGCCTGGCCGAAACGGTCGGCGCGACCGCCCACCTGACGATCGCCGACGGCGGCGAGGCCTACGCCCTGGCCGTGGTCGAGCCCAGCTGGACCCAGTTCCACGTGGCATACCGCACCGGGTCACGCCACGCCCTGGACCAGGGCGCCGCGGGCAAGGCCATCCTGGCCGGCCGCCGCGGCGACTACGCGGCGGTGACGACAATGGGCGAACTGCAACAGGGCGCCCACGGCGTGGCCGCGGCCATCCCGGGCGTGGAGGGCCTGGAGGCGAGCGTGGGGGTGGTCGCCCTGACCAACCTGGACCCGGCAACGGTACCGACGGAAGTAATCACCGCCGCGACGGCGATCGCGCGAGCCCTCTCCTAGGGGTGGTCAAGTTCCGGACGACCGCCCGGGCCGCAGCATCGGCGGCTGCAGGATGGTCGCCGGGCCGCGGCGGTAGAGCTTGGCCGGGCGACCGGCAGGTAATGACTGCAGTTCGCCGGTCTCCTCGATGAAACCCTCGATCTTCGTCACCTTCCGGTAGAAGTTCGGCGCATCGACCCGCACGCCCCAAACCGCCTCGTACACCCGGCGCAGCTCCGAGATGGTGAACGCGGCCCCGCAGAACGATGCGGCGATGGGCATGGACTCGAGCTTCGCGCGGGCGCGGTCGAGGCCATCCCGCAGTATGGCCGCATGGTCAAAGGCCAGCGAGCGGTCGACCTTGTCCCCTAAAACGGGCACCCACATCGCCCGCGCGGCGTCCGTCCCGGCGACCGGCGTCGGGAGGTTGGGCGCGATGGCGAGGTAGGCGACGGACGCGATGGCCCCGCGGGGGTCGCGGCCCTCGCGGGCATAACACCGCAGTTGCTCCAGATGGAGATCGCGCCCCTCAAGGCCGGTCTCCTCCTCGAGCTCGCGAGTTGCGGTGGCGTCGAGGTCCTCCGGCAGCCGGACGAATCCGCCGGGCAGGGCGGCCCGCCCCAGGAACGGCTCCTTCCCCCGCTCGACCAGCAGCACCTGCAGCCGCTCGTCCCGCATCGTGAAGATGACCAGGTCAACCGCGAGGCGGAACAGGGTGGGCGGCCGAACCGACTCAATCACGTGACCCTCCGACCGACGAGGCATTGACGTTGGTGTATGAAGCGCCTACGCTCCGCATCGAGCTAGTTATTGTCGATTCGACAATAACACTCGCCAGTCGCACTGCGAAGGAGCGGATCGTGAACGCCCTCATGACCACCGGCGCGCGTGACATACCGCGCCCGCGGACCACAGAGACCAGGCGCAACCTTCCCCGGCTCAACGCCGCAACCCGTCATCTATGCGCCGGCGTGTACCTCGATGCGGCGTTCCGCGACCGGATCCTGCGCGATGTCTTCAACGACAACAAGCGGCGCCCTGCGCCCGCGTACGGCTTCGACCCCATCCCGGTCCTGCACCACGCCTGGCGATCCTGGTGCCTCGACCTGTTTCAGCACTTGGTCATCAGCACCACGATGATCACGATCGTGGTCTGGCGGCCGCTCATCGCCGTTTTCGTCGGGAGCCTGACGCTGGTCTGGTGGAGCGGGCGCCAGTTCAGCGGGCTGCTCCGAGCGCGCTGGCGCTACTTGCTGGACCGGTCCGGACGGATGTACGGCGCCGACCTCCACCGGCATTCGCGGTTCATCGCCCGCATTCTCGCCGTCGGCCTGCTGTTCCTGGGCGCCACGATCGCCATCCTCGCGACAAGTCACCACACCGGCCGATGGCTGGTCCAGGGCAACATCATCGAGGCGTCGGCCGCCATTCTGACGCCCCTGCTGGCCAACGCCGCTATCGCGGCCGCACGCCAGCTCATGCTGGACGCCGTCTTCGAAGAGACGGCGCGGGATCCCGCCGCCCGGTTGCAACCGCGGCTGGAGGTGCTCGACGCCTACCGGGCCCACGCGTACACCATCTACGGCGGCTACCGCCCGTTCATCGGCAGTGGTCGGCGTGTCCGGGCATGGTCGTTCGTCCAGCGGCTGGTGCCACCCGAGAAGGTCCTGGCCAAACTCGGCCACGACACCGACCGGTACACGGAGTATCGGACGCCGCCGTTCCGCACTGGCCAGCTCGTGGAGTACCTGCACGAGCAAATCCAGGCCTTGCGCGAGGAGTCCGATCCGGAGGTCCGTCTGCCGGGTCTGCGCGTGGCGGACCACGTGTTCATCGAGGGCACCGCGGCGCCCCGGTTCGTGCCCGCGTTCGCCAGTGACGAGGCGACCGCGACCGCGCATGTGATGGCGAACCCGACCGACGCGGCCCGGCATTACCTCGCGTGCCACATCGAGTCGTGGGAGGGCGAGGTGTTTACGAGCGTGTTCGTCCACGTTTCGCTCCAGGGGCGCACGCTGTACCTGGAGTTCTCCACCTACGCGCTGACCCCGACGTGCCGAGCGTTCCACGTCATCGACTCCATCGGCGAGACTGGCCGCGCCGCACGGCTGCGGGCCGCATTGTCGAGCGTGAAGCGCACGCCACAGCTCCTGTTCGCCCCGGCCAAGATGGTCGCCGCCCTCCGGGTGCTGCTGGGCTCCATCCGATCGTCACGCGATCTCACGCTGGAGGCGCGGCGCGGCGTGAACATCGGTGCCCGGTTCAGCCCGCGCGAGGAGGCGGTATGGCGACCGGAGCAGCGCAACGAGGATCCCGACGAGCGCGCCGACGATGCGCCGGACATCGACTATTTCCAGCTCGGCGACATCAACAAGCACTCCCAGATCATCGAGCGGCGACTCCTGGCCACTGTGGCCGACTTCCTGCAGACCAACAACGTCGACACCTCGGAGTTCTGGCAGCGAGCAACGACCATCCTCAACAACGGCGTCATCTCCACCGGCTCCAACAACACGATCGTCAACGGCTCGACCGTCGGCGCCGGCGCCACCTTCACCAACAGCGGCTCCCCGCAGAATTAGGAGACTCCGGATGCAAAACGACGGCGTGATCAGCACCGGCGACCACAACCAGATCTTTAACAAATCCACGATCGGTCCGGATGCCACCGTGCGCGGCGCTTACGGACCGAACCCGGCCACGGCCGACCGCCGCCCTGGCCGCTGGCAGATCGGCGTCATCACCGTGATCCCGGCCGAGACCAGGGCCCTGCATGGTCTGCTCGACCGCGCTGGGCCACCCCGGGAGGAGACCCACAACGGACGTCGCTTCCGCGAAGCCCGGCTCGTGGCCGGCGACTCGCCGGTCGCGGTAGTGGCGACCCAGGCCCTTGGACCGGGGCAACGCCCGGCCGGCGCCGCTTACCAGCACCTCCGAGCCCGATACGCGCCGCCGGTCATCGTGCTCGTCGGCATCGCCGGAGGTATCCACCCCGACGTCGGACTCGGTGACGTCGTGATCGGCTCTCGGATCGTGTACTACGACTCCCGGCGCGAGGACCCGGGCGAGACCCGGTTCCGGGGCGAATCGCATGACGTGCCCCCAGCCGTGCAGCACTCGATCAACGCGTTCTTCACCCGGCACGGCGAACCGGCGATCCTGCGCACCCGCTCGGGGCGGCGCGGTGAAACGTTCCGGGTGCTGCCGGGCCCGATCGGCTCAGGTGAGGCGGTCATCCGTGACGACGACAGCCCTGCCCGGCAGTGGTTGCGCCGATACAACGACAAGACCCTCGCCACGGAGACCGAGGGTGCGGCCCTCGCCCACGCCTTCCATGAGGACCGTGACGCCGACGTGCCGCCCCGGGGCTGGCTCGTCATCCGGGGAGTCTCCGATCACGCCGACGTCGCGAAGAACGACCTGCATCACGACGCGGCATCCCGCAACGCCGTGCAGACGTTCCACGCCCTGCTGCCGTACCTCACCTGAGAATCGGCTTCGCCGAATTGAGCTGCTCGCCGGGCCGGACGGTTCCTAGCGCGAGCCGGTCATGCCGAGTAGGTCGAGGGCCTCGTCGAGTTGCTGCTCCGTCAAGGTGCCGCGCTCGACGTGGCCCCGGTCCAGCACCACCTCGCGGATGGTCTTGCCCGAGGCCAAGGCCTGCTTGGCGATCGCCGCGGCCTCCTCGTAGCCGAGGTGGCGGTTCAGCGGCGTCACGATCGACGGGGAGCCCGCCGCGTACGCCTCCAAGACGGAAGGGTTCGCCTTCAGGTCCGTAATGCAGCGCTCCTCGAACAAGCGTGCCACGTTCGTCAGCAGGCGGATCGACTCCAGCAGGTTGCGCGCGATCACCGGCAGCATCACGTTGAGCTCGAAGTCGCCCTGGGTGCCCGCGAACGCCACCGCGGCGTCGTTGCCGATCACCTGGGCCACGACCTGGCGGATCGCCTCCGGGATTACCGGGTTCACCTTGCCGGGCATGATCGACGAGCCCGGCTGCAGGTCGGGGATCGCCAGTTCGCGCAGGCCCGCGCGCGGGCCCGAGCCCATCCAGCGGATGTCGTTCGCGATCTTGTACAGGCCCACGGCGATGGTGCGGATCACGCCCGATGCCTCCACGAGGGAGTCGCGGGCGCCCTGGGCCTCGAAGTGGTTGCGCGCCTCGGTGAGGGGCAGGGACGTCGTCTCCGAGAGGAGGGCTACGGCCCGGGAGGCGAAGCCCGGCGGGGTGTTCAGACCCGTGCCGACCGCCGTCCCGCCCAGCGGCAGCTCGGACACGCGCGGGATTACCGCGGCGATGCGGTCCACGCCGTAGGAGATCTGCGCGGCGTACCCCGAGAACTCCTGGCCCAGCGTGACCGGCGTCGCGTCCATGAGGTGGGTGCGGCCCGCCTTCACGAGCGGGGCGAACTCGGCGGCCTTGCGCGAGAGGGCGGCGGCCAGGGACGTCAGCGCGGGCGAGAGCGTGTGCGCCAGCTCGCCGGCCACGGCGATGTGCATCGCCGACGGGAAGACGTCGTTCGACGACTGCGACGCGTTGACGTGGTCGTTCGGGTGGACCGGCTTGTCGAGCGCGCTCGAGGCGAGCGTGGCGACGACCTCGTTCACGTTCATGTTCGACGACGTGCCGGAGCCGGTCTGGAAGACGTCGATCGGGAACTGGTCGGCGTGCTCGCCGTCCGCGATCGTGCGGGCCGCATCGGCGATGGCGTCGGCGACATCGGGGTCGATCACGCCCAGGGAGCCGTTCACCGCCGCGGCCGCCGCCTTGATCGCGGCGAGCGCGCGGATCAGGGGCGGCTCGAGACGTACACCGGAAATCGGGAAATTCTCGACCGCCCGCTGGGTCTGAGCGCGCCAGAGGGCCGACGCTGGGACGCGGACCTCGCCCATGGTGTCGTGCTCGATGCGGTACTCCATGGATCCATCTTTCAGCGGGAGAGCGCGAAAAGGTCCTGTGCGCCGAGTGATGTGAACAGCGCAACAGCCTCCTCGGCGCGGTCCAGGCCGTGCAGCGCCCGCGCCTGCTCGTAGCGGTCGCCGATGCGCGAGGCCTTCGCGAAGGCCTCCTTGTTGAGCCAGTCGGCCTCCTGGGCCAGGCCGCGGGCGCGCAGGGTCAGGGCGAGGTCGTTCGCGGCCAGGCACTGGCCGGACACGTCCGCGACCCGCTCCATCTGGTCGCGCGCCGCGCGCTGGCACGTCTCGGCGTCGGCCAGGCGGCCCGCGAGGCGGTACGCGGTGCCCAGCTTGCTCAGCGTCTCCGCTGCCCCGTACTGGTTCACCGAGTCCCTCTTCAGCGCCAGCGCCCGCTGCAGCAGGGCGGTGGCGACGGTCAGGTGGCCGAGGTGGAGGTGCACCAGCCCGAGCTCGCCGAGGCTTATCGCGAACGGCCGGATGCCCCCGATGCGGCGCGCGACGGCGAGGGCTCGCCGGTTCGCGGCCAGGGCCTGCGGGTAGTTGCCGGCCTGGGTGTGCACGAGCGCGACCGTGCTGTGCAGCTTGAACTCGAGGCTCGGCGGCATCTCGGGCAGGCGGACCTGGGCGGCGGCCTCGGCGGACGCGATCGCCTCCGGGTACTGCCCGAGCCGGCTGTGCAGCATCGCGAGGTTGGTGAGCGCGGTGCCGACCAGGCGGGGCAGGTCCTCGCGCTCGGCGATGCGGATGACGGTCTGCAGGGTGGTGAGGGCGTCGGTGAGGCGGCCCATCCGGAAGTACACGGCGGCGAGGTAGTTGCGCGACTCGGCCTCCAGCTCGCCGTCGGGCAGCGCCACCGCGGCCTCGATCGCGCGCTCGTAGAGGTCGAGCTGGTGCTCGCCGAAGCCGAAGCCGAACAGGAACGGCGACACCGCGCGGGTCAGCATGCACGTGTGCCGGTGGTGCCCGGACTCGGCGGCGAGGCGGCTGACGCTGAGCACGTTGGGCAGCTCGCGCTCCAGCCAGCGGCGCGCCTCGGGCGGGGTCGCGAAGTCGAGCGCGGTCGGCGGCGGCGTCTCGAGGCGCAGCAGCGACCGGGCGTCGGAGAGCTCCATGAACTTCGTCGCGCTGACCACGCTGTACAGATAGTGGTCGAGCAGCCGCGCCACCGCCCCGGTGTTGTCGCACGCGAGTTCGGCCGCGAAGTCGCGCAGCAGGTCGTGGAGCCGGTAGCGGCCGGCCGCCGGCGCCTCCACGAGGTGCACGTCGACCAGGTCTTCGAGCAGATCCTCGGCCTCCCGCACGGGCAGGCCGGCCAGCGCGGCGGCCGCGGCGGGCTCGAAGTCGCCCGAGGGGTGAAGACCCAGAACCCCGAAAAGCCGCCGCAACGGTACCGTCAGATGCTGGTACGACAGCGTGAAGGCGGCCGCGACCGTCCTTCCGTCGACCGCGAGCTCCGGCAGCCGCCGGTTCGCGGTGCGCAGGCGCAGGGCCAGGTCGGCCACGCTCCAGCCGGGCCGGTGCTGCAGCCGGGCCCCGGCCAGCCGGACCGCCAGCGGCAGCCGCCCGCACAGCTCGGCGACCTCGACGGTGCTCGCGGGGTCCGCGTACGCCCGCTCGCCCGCGGTCCGCCGCAGCAGCTCGACGGCGTCCTCGATCGGCAGCACGTCCAGCGACACCGTCAGTGCCCCGTCGAGGCCGGCCAGGCGGCGCCGGCTCGTGATGACGACGCCGGTGTGCGCGGTGCCGGGGAGCATCGGCAGCACCTGGGCCGTGTCCAGCGCGTTGTCGAGCAGCACCAGGACCTGGCGGTCGGCGAGCTCGGTGCGCCAGAGCACCGCGCGGTCGTCCAGCCCCGGCGGTACCCGCTCGGCGTGCACCCCGAGCTGCCGCAGCAGGGCCCCGAGCGCCTCGCCCGGGTCGAGCGGCGCCCGGTCGCTGTGGCCGCGCAGGTCGAGGTACAGCTGCCCGTCGGGGTAGCGCTCGCTCGCCGCGTGCGCGACCCGCACCGCGAGCGAGGTCTTGCCCATGCCGGCCATGCCGTCGATCGCGATCACCTCGGGCCGCTCGTCGCGCAGCGCCCCGACGAGCCGCTGCACCAGCTCGGCCCGGCCGGCGAAGTCGGCAACGTCGCGGGGCAGGCAGCGGGCGGCTCGGCGGCCGAGCGTGCGCGGCGCCTGCGGCAGCAGCAGGGTGGCGTCGCCGTTGAGGATGCGCCGGTGCAGGTCGGACAGCTCGGCGCCCGGCTCGATGCCCAGCTCCTCGGCCAGCAGCGCCCGCCCGCGCCGGAACACGGCGAGCGCGTCGGCGCGCCGGCCGGAGCGGGCCAGCGCGGTCATGAGGTGGCCGCGGAACTGCTCGTGGTGCGGGTACCGCTCGACCAGGTCGGCGACCTCGGCCAGCACCTCCTCGGGCAGGTCCAGCTGCAGCTCCAGGTCGAGGCAGAGCGCCATGGCGGCGGTCCACTGCTCCTCGAGGTGCGCGGCCGCGGCCCGCACCACGTCGGAGTCGACGTCGGTGAGCGGCCGGCCCCGCCACAGCGCGAGCGCGGCCCGCAGGTCGTCGCGGCCGGCGGCGAGGTCCCCGTCCGCGGCGGCGGCCCGGCCCCGCTCGACCAGGGAGGCGAACAGGGCGGCGTCGAGGTCCTCCGGGCCGACCTTGATCCGGTACCCGGACGGCTCCGTCACCACCAGGTCCTCGGGCAGCCCGGCCTTGCGCAGCAGCTGCCGCAGCCGGGAGACGCAGCTGTGCACCTGGGCGCGGGCGGTCAACGGCGGGCTGGTGTCCCAGAGCGCGGTGATGACCTGTTGTACCGGTACGAGCTGCCCCTCCCGCAGGAGCAGCAGCGCCAGCAGCACCCGCTCCCGCGGCGCCGCGACCGTGATCTCGGCGGCCGGGGTGCGGATCTGCACCGGGCCGAGAATCGAAAATCGGGTCGAATCGCGCATCATCACCCTCTGTGCGGCCGCCGCCTCCCCTCGAAGCTGCACTGGAAACTTGATGGTAGTCAGATGAGAGCGTCGAAAGAGCAGGGGCGGCGACCCTTTTCATTGGAGCGCTTGTGCGTGCCGAAATGCGCCCAGTGCGGATGCCTTACTCAGTCAAGGCACCCGCGTTACTCTGGGCGAACGGGGATATTTCGGTCCGAGCTGGCGAAACATTTGATGCGGGGCCGCGCCCGACGCCGTGTGTGGCCCCCAAATCCCTTTGGGTCACGGCGTATTGGGTGGCGACTGTACGGACTTATCGCCTGACGGGGTATTACACCGAATATGGGCGTTTTCCCGACGGGCGCCGGTTCCGCTTCGGCATTTCGTTGCCGCGGCGGGCGTTGGGCGTCGGCAACGTCTGCGCGGCGAGGGACGCCGGGCGTTGGCGGCGTTTTACCCCGGTTGGGCCGGGCATCTGCGGCGTCGAGGGGGTGCCGCAGGTGCCGCACGTTTTTAAGGCGTGCGCGGGAGCCGGACGGTGACGAGAAGACCGCCGGCGCGGCCGGGTACGAGGTCGAGGGTCCCGTTGTGGGCCCGGACGATGCTGTGCACGATGGCCAGCCCGAGGCCGACCCCGGCGTGCTCGTCGGTGCGTGTGCGCTCCGTACCCCGCTGGAAGGGCTCGGTCAGCGCCGGTATGAGCTCCGGAGCGAGCCGGCGACCCGTGTTCTCGACCCGCAGCACGCTCACGTTCCCCCGCTCCTCGGTGTGGACCGTCACCGTGCCGCCCGCGGGGAGGTTGTGGACGACGGCGTTCTGGACGAGGTTCGTCACCACCCGCAGCAGCAGCTCCGGGGAGCCGCTCGTCCGGGCCGCCCCGCCGGTGACGTCGAGGGAGATCCGGCGCTGCTCGGCGAGGGGGAGCAGCGTCTCGGCGGCCTCCTCGGCGACGAGGGAGAGGTCGACGCTCTCGCGCGTGAAGTTGCCGCGCTCGCCCCGGCTCAGCAGCAGGAGGGCCTCGGTCAGGTCGATCGCCCGGCGGTTGACCACGTCCAGGCGCTCGATGAGCTCGCCCCGGTCCCGCGTGGGGTCCTGGCGTGCGACGTCCAGGAGCGTCCGCGAGATCGCCAGCGGCGTACGCAGCTCGTGCGAGGCGTTCGCGGCGAACCGCTGCTGCTCGGCGACGTTCGCCTCGAGCCGCGCCAGCATCGCGTCGAACGCGTCGGAGAGCTCGCGGAACTCGTCCTGGCGCCCCTCCATGCGAATCCGGTGGGACAGCGATCCGTCCGCGGCCACGCGGGTGGCGTTGGTGATTTGGGTCAGCGGCGCGAGCATCCGGCCGGCCAGAACCCACCCGCCCAGCAGGCCGAAGTTCAGCAGGAAGATCAGCACTGCGGCCGCCCTCGGGCCGAAGGCGCGCAGCAGGTCGGAGCGGTTCGGCACGAACATCGCGGGGACGGAGAACGGCCCGGCCTCCTGGGAGCTGGTGGTCGACTCGGGCACGTACCGCAGCAGGAACACCCACACGGTGACGAGCAGCAGGCCCCCGGCCAGCATGACGAACCCGGCATAGCTGAGGGTCAGCTTGAGGCGGACGCTCAAGCCGGGCGGCCTAGCCACGGTCCTCGCCCTCGCGTCCGGTGTCTATGCGGTAGCCGACGCCCGGCACGGTGGCGATGAGCCACGGCTCGCCGAGCCGTTTGCGCAGCGCCGAGACGGTGATGCGCACCGCGTTGGTGAGCGGGTCGGCGTTCTCGTCCCAGGCCCGCTCCAGCAGCTCCTCGGCGCTGACGACCCCACCCTCGGCGGCGACGAGGACCTCCAGCACGGCGAACTGCTTGCGGGTGAGCCCGACGTAGCGGCCGTCGCGGAAGACCTCCCGGCGGAACGGGTCGAGCCGCAGGCCCGCGATCTCGCGGACCGGGGGCCGGGCGTAGGTGCGGCGGCGGTCGAGCGCCCGCAGCCGCAGGACGAGCTCCCGCAGCTCGAACGGCTTGGTGAGGTAGTCGTCGGCGCCGAGCTCGAAGCCGGAGGCCTTGTCGTCGATCCGGTCGGCCGCGGTGAGCATGAGGATCGGGATGCCGCTGCCGGAGGCGACGATGCGCCGGGCGACCTCGTCGCCGGATGGGCCGGGGATGTCCCGGTCGAGGACCGCGAGGTCGTACGAGTTGACGCTGAGCAGCTCCAGGGCGGTGTCGCCGTCGCCGGCGATGTCGGCCGCGATCGCCTCCAGCCGCAGGCCGTCCCGGACGGCCTCGGCCAGGTACGGCTCGTCCTCAACGATCAGTACCCGCATGTCGGAACCCTATAGCCGGACCCGCGCGGCATCCGGCCGTTGCGCCACGAGGGGAGGCCGGTCCGCCGGCACCTCCGCCCGGCGGCGCCACCAGGGCCGCGACGCCAGCCCGGCCAGCGCGGCCCCGGCCGCGTTGACCAGGACGTCGTCCACCGAGGACACCCGGTCCAGCCGCAGGACGTACTGGGCGATCTCGATCAGGGCCGAGCCGCCCACCCCGAGCGCCAGGACCCGCGGCAGGGACGCCAGCGCCGCGAACCGCATCGGGGCGAAGAACCCCAGCGCCGCGAGGATCAGCAGGTTGCCGCCGATGCCGATCGGGCCCATCGTCTCGAGATCCCGCAGTGGTACCAGGCTCACCCGGCCCGCCACCATGCCGGCCCCCGGGCCCGGCATGGTGGTGATCCAGACGAACGGCACCGTCCCGTAGACCATGCCCACCTCGGCCAGCGACGCCCGCCCGGCGTCCGGAGCGCCGACGGCCTGCCGGTGGACGGCCAGGACCCACGCCGCCAGCGCGGCGAACGGCAGCCCGGCCAGCGTCATGAACATCACGCCGTTCTCCGTGTCGAAGCAGCCGTGCCACCGCCCGGCCAGGCACGCCGGGGCGGACATCGCGAGCGGCCGCCGCACCACGTACACGGCGGCCGCGAGACCGATGATCGCCAGGCTCAGGAGCACGATTCTTCGCAAACGGTTCATGCTCTGATCCAAGCCGGAGGGCCGTTGCCCGGGCGTATGCGGTTTTGCATACGCCCGCGATACACCCTCAGCCACCACCCCCGTCGCCGGGCGCGGCCCCGGTGACGGCCTGCGTCTCCCGCCCGATCATCTCCGCCAGCGGCACGCCCTCGCGGTTGCTGAGGATGACACCGACCCAGCCGGTGTCCGGGTAGACGCTCCAGTTGGCGCCGACACCGGGGTTGCCACCGGCGCGCTGGAACGTCCACTGGCCGCCGGCGATCTCGGCCACGACCCCGTACGCCCCGAACGAGGCCGGCCCGTGGGGCAGCTTGGGCGCGGTGAGCACGTCGGCCCAGGGCCGGTCCAGCACCGGGCCGCCGCCGAGCGCCTGCGCGAACCGGACCAGGTCGGGCGCGGTGGCGAAGCCGCCGTCCCCCGGGGCGTCGATGAAGGCGCGGCCCGGGTTCTTGCCGAGGATCCACGGGTCCGGGCTGCCCTGGTCCAGGTTGCGCACTGCGTCCACTTCGCGGCCGTCGGCAAGCGTCATGTACGGGTGCGCGAGGTGCGGGTCGGTCAGCCACTGCGGCCGCGTGTAGAACGCCGAGCGGGTCATGCCGCAGCGCCGGAAGATGTTCTCCTGGACGTAGTCCCAGTACGTCCGGCCGGCCACGGCCTCCACGATCAGCGCGGGAATCGTTATCTCGGCCTCCTGGTGGGTGGTGGTGGGCACGCCCGGCACGCCGACCGCCTTCGCCATCCGGGCCCGCTGCTCGTAGTACCGGTGCACCTCGTCCCGGCTCCGGAAGATGCGCTGCACGTCCTCGGGCGGGCTGTCGAGCCCGGACGTACCGGAGAGCAGGTGGTGGATGCTCACCCGGTCGGCGATGTCCGGGGCGAAGCCGGCCAGGTGCTGCCCGACCGTGTCCGTCAGCCGCAGCCGGCCCTGCTGCGCCAGCTGCAGGATGGCCACCGCGAGGAACGGCTTGCCCGCCGAGCTGAGGCTGAACGCGATGCCCTCGCCGTTGGGGACCCCCTGCTCCTCATCGGCGTGACCGTAGCTGCGGGACAGCACCGTCCGGCCCCGGTGCGACAACAGCACCACGCCGGAGAACCTGCCCGCGGCGGCCAACTGCGCCACGTAACGGTCGTAGGCCCCGCCGGGCCGGGTGTCGGGCGGGATCCGGTCGCTCCGGTCCGAGTCGGCGTGGCCGATCCCGGCGTTCACCAGCGGCACCCCGGCCGCCACCACGCCGGCGGTGGCCAGCCCGCCCCATCTGAACAGCCGCCGCCGGTCGATGCCATGTGCCGAACCCGAGCCCATGATCACGGTCCTCCCGCTGGAGACGAACCCGGCGCGGACATACGCCGTGGTTGATGCCTCCACTGAAGCCGCGGAACCGTTGCGGCGGCGTATGCGAATTTCGATACGCCGCCGATACAACGCGCGCGGTCAGGCCCTGCGCGACCGCCGAGCACGAACCGCCCGAGTCCACGGCGGCGACGACGGCGAACGGCCGAGCCGGCCGGGCGGCGATCGCGTCGCGCCAGCGGTTGGCGGCCTGGGCGTTGGCGAACAGGTGGGCGGTCGCCCCCGCCGCCGGTCGGTCAGGCCCTGCGCGACCGCCGGGCGTGGGCGCGGTAGCCGTTGGAGCCGGCCGCGTGCAGGAGCAGCTGAAGCCGGCGCGGCTGGCGGGTCGGTAAGGGCATGACCTCGGACGGCAGCGCGGGCAGGGCGTTGGCGAACAGGCGGGCGAACGTCGCCCCCGCACCGGTCGGGCAGTCGGGTGCCAGCCACCGCAGCGTGCGCAGCGGCTCCCGGGTGCGGCGCTCGGTGGCGTCGACCAGGAGCAGGCACCGCTCGCCGGCCGGGACCAGGTCGCCGTCGAGCATGACCGCCTGGCTCGTGTCGCGCAGCCAACCGACCACGCCGGGCCCGCTGGACAGCACCAGCTCGACGAGCCGGGCCCGGTCGGCGCCCGGGTAGGAGAGGGCCGCGTCCAGCAGGCCGGGCAGCACCATTGTGGCCGCGTCCCACAGGGCGGCGGTCAGCGCCGTCACCAGCTCCACGACCTCGTCCAGCGCGATCCGCTCCGGCCCGAGCCCGCGCCAGAACAGCAGCTCGTCGAGCACCGTCTCGGGCCGGGCCACGCCCCGGTCGCGCACCACCCCGGCGATCGCGGCGTCGAGCAGCCGCATCGGGGCCAGGGGGTCGACCAGGTCGTGGCATTGCGCCTCGATCGAGCGCAGGACCGGTGCCGGCACGCCCATCACGTCGGCGACGGCCTCCGGGACGAGCTCGTCGACCGGGTGTTGCCGCGCCCGGGCCGCGATCCGCGCGCCCCACATCAGGCGGGCCTGGGTCGCGGTCGAGGGCCACACCAGCCGCAGCAGCTCCCGCGCCGGGGTGGCGAAGCGCGGGCCGCCGAAGGTCAGCGGGTCGCAGAAGGCCTGCCCCACCGCGGCGTCGCCGGCGATGATGCGCAGGTCATGGGCGCCGCTGATATTCGCGACCGGGTTGAAGAGCACTGGCGAAAACCTCCCGCGACGGTACCGAACCGACGACCCAACCCTACCCCTCTTCGAACACATGTACGAACACAAAATCGGCACGAGGTGTGTGAGGCTGAGTGTTCGTGAGTAGAGGTCGATGATGCAGCGTGGCAACCGGTCGTCACAATGACAGTTGCTCGAACGGGCGCAGACATGCCTGCCACTGCGGCAGCTGCGGCGGATCCTTGCACGGCTGGCGGGCCTGGCTAGATCTGGCCATCGGGCCGAATGCCGAACGCACCCACCGGTGGAACCGCCGGAACCGGGTGCTCCAACCCGCGTCGCGGGGCCTGCGGCGCAACCAACGCAACCGCGGCCGACGGTGCCCTCACCACCGAGGGCTGACGTCAACGGCGTGGCGTAGCGGCGGTTCGTGCTCGGCGGTGCGTCGGCGTTGGCCGCCGATCGCACCGCCGAGCACGGTCAAACGATCAGACCAGGCCGGCGAACTCTTCCCACAGGCCGATCGCGGTGCGGTTGGCGATCAGCGGCTGGTTGCCGCCCGCCTCCGCCGTCACGTACTTCCCGTTCACGCCCGCCAGCAGTGAGGCGCTCCCGTCCTGGTTGCGGATCAGGGTGAACCGCTCCCAGGCGCCGATCGCCGTGCGGTTCGCGATCAGGGCCGCGTTCCCGCCGTTCTCCGCGGTCACGAACTTGCCGTCGGCGTGGGAGAACAGCGCGACGGTACCGTTGCCCGCGTCGATGAGGTCGAACTGCTCCCACGGGCCCAGTGCGCCGCGGTTCGCGATCAGGGGCTTGGCGCCGCCCGCCTCGGCCGTAACGAACTTGTGGTTGGCGTACGCCGTCATCGCCAGCCCGGTGGCGCTGTTGTACGTGCTGTAGAACTGCTCCCACGGGCCCAGCACGTCACGGTCCGCGGTGAGCGGGGCCGTGCCGTTGTTGCCGCTGACGTACTTCCCCGTCGCCCGCGAGCGCAGGGCGAACGTGCCGTCGGCGCCCGGGATGAGCTGGAAGCGGATCTGCGGGGAGTCGATCGCCCCGCCGTTCGCCACGAGCCGGCCCGACCCGTCCAGCGAGACAACGATGCCCCGGACGAGCGGGAGCAGCGCGACGTCGCCGTTGCCGATGTCGAGGAGGTCGAACTTCTCCCAGTCCCCGGAGACCGTCCGGTTGGCGACCATCGGCTGGGCGCCGGCGGCCTCCGCGCTGACGTACCGGGCGTTGCTGAGCGCCATCAGGCTCAGGGACCTGATCCGGCGCCAGACCTCGACCCGCCGGGTGATGGTGGTGGTCGCCCCGGAGGTGTCCGTGACGGTGAGCGTGAGCGTGTAGGCGCCGCCGCTCGCGTACGTGTGCCGCGCCGTCGTCTCCGCTCCGGTGACGACGGTGCCGTCGCCGAAGTCGAAGGAGTACGTCGTGATCCGGGCGGTGGACAGCCCCGGCGTCGCCGTCGCCTTCAACGTGGAGCCGTACTGGCCGTCCTCGAACGCGGTGGCCAGCGTGACCTTCGCCGGCGCCGGGTCGATCAGGCCGACCGCGAGGTTCGTCACCCCGTGGCCGAGGACGATCGGGGCGGCCGCCGTGTTCGTGGCGGTGTCGATCGGCGTCACGTTGCCGGCGGTCGCGCCCCCGGTGGCGTACACGCGCTTGCCGTCCGGCGTGATGTCGAGGCCGTAGGGGTGGCCCCCGGCGACGGCGACGCCGGCGGTGACCGTGTTCGTGGTGGTGTCGAGCACCGAGACCGTCCCGGTGCCCCAGTTGCTGACGTACGCGTGCCGCCCGTCGGGCGCGACGACCACGTCGTACGGCCGGTTGCCGACCGCCACGGTGGCGGTGACAGTGTTCGTGGCCGTGTCGATCACCGAGACGGTGTCGGCGGTCCAGTTGGTCACGTACACCCGCGAGCCGTCCGGCGTGATCGCGACCCCGTAGGAGCGCGGGACGGGGATCCGCTTGACGACCGCGTTGGTGGCGGTGTCGATCACGACCACGGCGTCGGCGGTGGTGACGTACAGGTGCCGCTCGTCCGGAGTCACGGCGACCCCGTGCGGCGCGTCCCCGACCGCCACGTTGACGATGCCGTTGGTCTCGGTGCTGATGACCGACAGCGTCCCGTCGCCGAAGTTGGCGACGTAGTAGTTCCCGAGGCCGGCGGCCGCGGCCACCCCGTGCGGCTCCGCCCCGACGTTCAACGTGAGGAACTCCAGGCCGACCCGGGCGTCGAACGCGGTGACCCGGTTGTTGACGGAGTCCGTGGCGAGCACCACGCCCCAGTCCGCAACGAACGCGACGTCGCCCGAGCCGCCGCCGGCCTTGACGGTGTTGACCTCCTTGCCGCTTGTGGTGTCGACGATCGACACGGTTCCCGGCGCGGTCGCGGAAACGTAGAGGAAGGGCCGGACCTCCGCCGCGCCGGCCGGGCTTGCCCCGGCCACCAGCCCCACCGCGGCCCCGGCGACTGTCGCCGCGAGACCGCTCAAGATTCGTTTGTGCACGGCGGGAATTATTGCGGAGCGCCGACGATTCCGCCGTCCCGAAAACGACCACAACCATCCGGCCCGTCGGGCCACTCTTACTCTTGCGGGAGGCCGGATTGCGGGACGAGCAGGAGTTCGTGGAGTACGTCCGGGCGCGTACGCCGGTGCTGCGGCGGCTCGCGTACCGGCTGTGCGGCCAGTGGGCGGCCGCCGACGACCTGGTGCAGGAGTGCCTCGTCGCGCTGTACCGGCACTGGCCCAAGGCGGTCGCGGCCGAGTCGGTCGACGCGTACGTGCGCACGATCCTCGTGAACGCGTACCTCGCCGAGCGCAAGCGGCCCTGGGCGCGGCGCGTGCAGCCGGCCGCCGAGGTGCGCCTGCCCGCGGTGGTGCCGGCCGGCATCGAGGAGCGGATCGACGTGCGGGCGGCGCTGGCCCGGCTCACGCGCGGGCAGCGCGCGGTGCTCGTGCTGCGCTACTGGGAGGACCTCGACGTCGCCCAGACCGCGGCCGCGCTCGGCTGCTCGCCCGGCACGGTGAAGAGCCAGACCTCCTACGCCATGGCCGCGCTGCGCCGCCACCTGGGAGGGGACGGATCATGAGGGACTTGTTCGCCGCCCTGCCGGACGATCCCGCGCCGCCGCTCGCGGACGGCTACCTGGGCGAGGTGCTCCGGCGCGGCCGCCGCTCGGTTCGACGCCGCCGCATCGGTACCGCCGCCGCCTGGACGGCCGTCGTGCTGGCCCTCGTCGCCGTGTTGCTGCCGGGTGTACCGCGACCAGCCGGCCCGGCCGCGCCCGCGCACCGGCCCTCACTCCCGGACCGGTTCGCCGGCTACTCGACGCTGACCAGCACCGTGGAGCGCTCCGCGCCCGGCCGCGCGATCGCGTTGTACACCTTCGGCAACGGCGAGACGTTCAACATGTTCCAGTCGCTGGTCGTGGGCGCGGACGCGGACACGTACCGCCGCGTGGACGACATGGAGCGGCACGACCTGGCGATGGGTCTGTTGTCGCCCGACGGCACCCGCGTGCTCGTCGGCGACGACCGCGGCGCGACCTCCGAGCTGACCCTCGTCGACCTGACCACCGGCCGGCGGCGCTCGATCGGGCTCGGCGCGCCGCTCGGGGTGCGGCCGCTGGCCTGGTCCCCCGACGGGCGGTACGCGGCCTACAGCGCCACGGCCCTCGAGCCGTCCGACATGTCGGCCGGCTTCTCCGTCGAGACGCCGGTGCTGGACCACGGCACGCTGCGCCTCCTCGACGTCGAAACCGGGCGCAGCACCGAGATCCCCGCCATCAAGGGACCGTGGACCGCCGCCTTCGCTCCGGGCGGGGCACGGCTCGCGGTCCAGGTGGCTCAGGACGTACACCTGCTGGATCTGAACGGTCACGAGGAGGGCGTCGTGCCGATCGGCGCCGGGCGGGGGCTCGTGGCCGGGGTCGGCTGGTCGCCGGACGGGCGGTTCCTGGCCACCGTGCCGTGGGTGTCCGGCACCTCCGACCACGACTCCTTCATCACCGACAACGTCGACGCGACATTCGTCCCGCTCGACCCGGCCACCCCGACACCGTCCCCGCTGCACGACGTGGCCCGCGTCCTGGGCTGGCGCGACCCGGACCACGCGATCGCCGCCGCGGTGAACGCGAGCGGCCGCCTGTCGCTGATCGAGATCACCCTGCCGACGAACGAGCGCCGCGTGCTGTCCCGCTTCGACGCCGGCTCCTCGTGCGAGCTCGGCATGCAGCACTGCGAGGTCATCGACCTGCAGCTCGCCGCGGGCCTGCTGCCGGACCTGGACGTGCGCACCGCGAGGTCCCCGGACCGCGGCCCGTGGCCCTGGCTCCTGCGCGTGCCGGTGGCCGCGCTCCTCACCACGGCCGCGGCGCTGACCTGGTTCCTCATGCGCCGCCGCGCCCGGCGAGCGCGGTGAAAGTAGGCACCGCAGCGGACGCCCGTACACCCCCGGTTGCCTCGGGCATCGTCACCCGCACGGGTGAGTTCGAGGGTGAATTCTCAGGTTCACCCTCCGCAATCTCATCAGCACACACCGATGGCCGTTACGTTCGGCGTCATGCGACCCGGGACGCCGCCCATGATGTTGATCGAGGATCGCGATGACAACCGCGAGCCGCGGCTGCACCGACGGCACACGGTGGAGCGGGCGGCCGGCAAATGACCTATCCCAACGTGACGGACGCGGGCACGGCCGGGCCGGAGATCGACGACGAGCCGCTCCTGATTCGTCCCTACGTCCGCCTCGTTGAGCACCAGCACGCAGCGCACGTGACCGAAGAGCTCTTGGGCGGTGCATCGACGTCCGACGGCCAACCCGAGTACGCGAGAACGCCCGCCGATATCCGCCCGACCCGCGCCGGCGCGGCCCCCGCGACGGCCGCCCCTCCGGTCAATCGTTTCCGACGGCGCTTCGTTACTGTCGGTTCGGGCATGCTGATGGTCGCGGTGGGCGCCACCGTGCTTGCGCTGAGCGCCACCGTGCTTGCGCTGAGCGCCGGCGATGAGCCCGCGGCTCCCGCTCCGGGTGCGGCCGGGTCTACAGCGCCGGCGGGTCGTCTCTTCGGGACAGCTGCTGTGCCGGCCCCACCGTCGTCGCCGGTGTCGAACGCGGCGGCAACGGCACGAGTGCCGTCCGTCTCCGGGGAGCCGTCTCTGCCCGGGGCGTCACCCAACCCAGCGGGTGCCGCCCCGCCGATAGATGGCCCCGCACTCAGCGGCCAGCCCACCCTGCCGCCTCCGCGGGGAGGCGAGGTCAGCACCGGCCCGATCACCAGCGTCTCCGGACTGTGCCTTGACGGCAACGTCGGCCCGAACGGCGACGGGATCCGGAGGTGGGACTGCAACGGCACCTCCGGTCAGGCATGGACCGTCGCTGACGGTGGCACCATTCAGGCCCTTGGTCGATGCCTGCAAGCATCAGGCGACCAGGTCCGTCTGCGCGACTGCGACGGTGGACCGGCCCAGCAGTGGCGGTCAGGACTCGCGGGCTCGCTGGTCAATCCGGCATCGGGGCTGTGTCTCGGGGGTCCGGGCGACGCGGACAGCAGGGCCCCGCAGCGGATGGTGGCCTGCAACCAGTCCGATGCGCAACGATGGATCTTGCCCTAGTCGGAGGGCAATGCCCGCGTCGGCCGACGTACCACGTGTAACGCGGCAGGCACGTAGAGCGCTATTTCGGGAGTGGCACGCTTCCGAAATAGCATCGCATCGGCGTGGGCAGCGCCGAATGGCACTCGCGGCGACGCCGGGCAGACCCGATGGCATCTCGGCCGGCCTCGCCGTCCTGGACTCGCCGATGAGTTGCGCCCATGTCTACCGCATTGAGTCTGGCCTGCGAAATCGCGCCCGATCTCACGGCCACCATGCGGCTGCAGATCCCTGCCCTCGCCTGGCACATGACGGGGGCCGGTGTATGGCAACGCACCTACCACCTGGACGGGCAGGGCATCCCGGTACGGGTCGAGGCCCACCGTGACGGGCTGCAGTTCTCCTTCCGGACCAGCACGGAAAAAGAGCTGTTGCGTGACCTGCTGACCGCCACGTTCCGTAACGGTGAACAGGTTGGTGCGCTGGCCCTTGCGGGTCACCCGGCGTTGAGAACTCTGCGCCGACACAACCGGGGCATGATCCTGCTGGCCGGCTCGCCGTTCGAGACGCTCGTACTGGCCATTCTGGCCCAGGCCCGACCCGCCGCGGCCGTAAGGAAGGTGTTCCCTCGAGTCGCCGCCGCATGCGGTGGACTCACCCCTCAACGACTTTCCGCGATGCCAGTAGCCAGATTGGCCCAGTTGGTCAGACCGCTCGGCGACGTCAAGGCATCCCGCCTGCACGCCGCTGCGGCGGTCCTCACCAGGCGACACGTGAAGGCATTCGACCAACTGATCGGCGACTCCGACTCGCACGCACTGAATTTTCAGCTGTCGTCGTTGCCCGGCGTCGGCACACATACGGCCGCTATCGTGATGTCGATCGTCAACGACGTCCCGGACACGGTGCCGATCGACCGGCACCTGATACGAGTCGCCTACCGGCTCGGTCTCACCGACCACGACGGCGGCCTCACCAAGCCGGGTGGCCGCCGGGTCGCCGCGGACCTGCTCGCCTACGGCCCGGACTTGGCGCGCATTCACCCACTGATCCAGCAGGTCGCCTACGACACATGCACCGCGGACACCCCGGACTGCCAACGCTGCTTCCTCGCCGAGTCCTGCCGCTACGCGGCCGTACCAGATGATGCCTGAAGCTATAGCGGCCGTCGGCGCCTCAACGGATCGTCATCCACGCACGCAGGTTGCCAACGAGCAGAACGCATGATGCGAGGATCAGCACGGCAGCCGCTCCGGCCCGCCAGTTACGGACGACGACCTCGACGGCGCCCAAGACGGCGAACACGGCGGCCCCGGCCGCGGCCATGGTTGCCGCGAACCGCACCAGTCGGCCGCGGGCGGCCGCCTCCATCGCGAGCATGAGAGCCATGAGACCGGCGAACGACCAGAGGACTCCGATGGGTGGGCTTATCACCACGAGCGCGACCCCGGCCAGCATGACCGACACCGATGCTGCCGACCATATCGCCAGGAACCGCTGGCGTGGGGTGTCGGCGGCCAGCGGAAGAGCACGGCGGCGCAGATGGGCGTGCGGAGCCTCGATGGGCGGCTGGGTTCTCGCGCGGACGATCGCATCGAGTTCCTCGCGGCGCGCGGCCTGCTCGGTGTGCAGCCGCGCGATGGTCTCCTTGCCGTCCCGGCCGTAGCCGGTCTTGTCACGGCGGGTCTTGTCTGCACCAGCGCGGCTCGTGTAGGCGGCCCTGGCCCGTTCGCTGGCGCGCAACTCCCGCGACGTCTGCCGGTGGACGTCGATCTCGACGGCGATCTCGGCAAGGCGTCGTTCCAGCCAGTTCGCACGGCTCTCCCGCAACACGGCACCGTGCTCGACGGTCGGGTACTCCTCGTCGAGGCCGGCCCACGCCACCGGGTTCGCCCAGCCCGGCCGGACCGCCCCATCTCGCTCATACCGGGGCCCGGACGGTGCCCGCTCGCCGCCGAAGTGGTCCCGCGTGTCCAACCCCCACAACCCTCGATAGTGGCGGATCCACGGAGTGTTGTCGTCAACCAGGACCGGATGCCAAGCCCGTCGCTCGCCGACACCGATGCCCAGGCCATCGCCGCGGTGGTAGTCGATGAACGGGATGCCGGCGGTCGTCTCCGGCATGTCCCTGGTCCAGGGCAGAAGAGTCCGGGCCACCTGCCGCAATGCGGCCGCGAGGCGGTTCGGCCACGCCAGGGCGACGGTCGTGACGTATTCACCGGGTAGGTAGGCACCGGCGTGCGATCCGGCCCCCGCGTACACCACCGGATGCGTGCCGACGAACTCCATGTCCGGGTCGTCCCAGCGTCTACGCAGGTCGTCGCCGACCTCGTCGTGGGCCGAGAACGCCACCCAGGCCGGGCGCAACGCGCCGGTGAGTGTCACGCCGAGGAAGATCGTCACCTGTTCCCAGTCGGCCTCGTGGTCGTTGACCCCGATGAACGTCGAGCGCCAGTCGTTCATCGGGTAGAAGTACCAGTACTGCAGGGCGACGTAGCCGCCGTCCCGGGACACTCTCGCGTAGTAAGGATGATCGTTCGCCTGCATGTGCGTGACGTACAGGCGGTGCGCCGCCGCCCGGGTACCGCCGGGTACCGTCCCCCGCAGGAGAAGGGACAGGCGGAGCCCGGCATCGACGAGCCGCGCGAACAGCCCGACGGCGGCGAAGCGGCTACTCGGCCGGAACGACGGCTGCGCCCCCTCGCGACGCCACCGCCGGTACTCGGCACCACGCATCGGGCGGTCGACGAGGCGCAGGTACAGGCCGTCCCCGGCGAACCGCTCCCCCTCCGCGGCCAGCCGCTCCAGCGTCAGCTCACCGGCCTGGACCAGGCATTCGTCGCGTCGTTCACCCGGGCGCCGCCGCCACAGGCCGGCCTGGGCGACGTAGGCGCTCACGGCTGTCGGCAGGAACAGCTCACCGGCCGTGTACCGGATCACCGGCTCATACGCGCGCAGCAGGGCAAGGTCACCCTCACGGGTGCCGGGCCCGGCGGGGGTCTCCGCCATGCCGATCCCCTCCTCACGGTGTCCCAGTCGCCTCGCTACCGGCGTTCGCCTCGCTACCCACAGCCGACAGGTTCATCCGCCCGGCAATCCACACCACGGATGCAAGCAAACAGATCCGGTCGGGTCAGCGGCGAAACGCATATTGCCAACGCGCCCCGTGCGCGGTGAGCAGCACGCTGCCGGTTGCCGATATGGCGGCCGACTCGGCCTCAAGATCGTGCCCGCACTCGAAACCGAGCTCGCCGACGAGCGAGCGCACCTCGACGCATCACGGCAGGCGCTGCGGCGCATGCCGAGGAGCTCTTTCTCCACCGGAGACCAGGTCGCCGGCGACGCGTACGCCGCGGAAACTCTGGGCCGGCACCTCGCCCGACGCATCGCCGACCTCGCCGACAACCCCCGACACGCCGCTCTTCTTCGGACGGCTCGACCTTGACGACCACATCGGGCGCCGCCACCTGACCGACGCGGCCGGCGAGACTGGCGCGCGCCGCTGTCGCGCAAGTTCTACCAACGCCACCAGCGTGCCGCGGAGCTGGTCAGCGTGTGGCCAACCGGTCTGCTCCCCAGCCCGCGCCGCGCCCAGGCGATCGCCTCCGCCGCCCGGCCGGCCGCACGCAGCGCCTCGACAATCCGCGCGTACTGCACGGCGCTGGTCAGATGCTCCGCCAGCACTTGGACGTGCCGATCGATGTCACCGGAGACCTCGGCCAACTGCTCGCGAAGATCCCGGACCGCGAACAATCCCGTCCATGACTCGGGATCTGCCGTCTCAGCCCGATCGGCGACCAGCCGCTCCACCTCCGCCAGCCCGGGCGAACCGAGCGCCGGGGCGAAGTCGCGCAGCACGATCCGCGGCCAGCCCGGGCCGTCGCGCACCGTCCAGTATCACGTTCTGGTGTAACGCCGGCCCGCCCGACGCCGCTTGTTCTCGGGACGTGGCGTTACAGCGTGACGTCGATCGGACAGTCCGACGGAAAGGTTCACCGTGAGACTCTCTCGTCGCAAGGCACTGGCAGCCGCGTCCGCCGCCGCGGTCGGTGCCGGCGTCCTGACCGCCGCAGCGTTACCGACGCAGGCGTTGGCAGCAGGACCGGAAAACACCTACATCGTACTTGCTCCAAACGGTCAGTCGACAGCTCGAGCCGCGGATAGGGTCGCCACCGCCGGCGGCACGGTCGTCGCGAACTACGACCAAATCGGCGTGCTCGTGGCCCGCTCCACCAACCCGTCGTTCACGACCGCGGTATCGGGTGCGGGCGTGGACGCCGTCGCGTCCACCGCGGGCCTGGGCACCGCGCTCGAGGACACCGCCACCGCGGAGGTCACCGACGCCACCGCGCAGCAGACCACCGGCGACCCGACCGGCGAGCCGCTGTTCGGCCAGCAGTGGGACATGACGCAGATCAACGTCCCGCAGGCGCACAAGGTGACCACCGGCAGCCCGAACGTGGTCGTCGGGGTCCTCGACAGCGGTATCTCCAGCACCCACCCCGACCTCGCCACGCAGATCGCGAAGGACAAGAGCGCGTCCTGCATCGGCGGGACGGTCGACACGGCCGAGGCCGCCTGGAACCCGACCACCTCCGACCACGGCACGCACGTCGCCGGCACGATCGCCGCCGCGATCAACGGTATCGGCGTCGCCGGCGTGGCCCCCGGGGTGAAGGTCGCCTCCGTGAAGGTCGTGAACGACGACGGCTTCATCTACCCGGAGGCCGCGGTGTGCGGCTTCCTCTGGGCCGCCGACCACGGCATGCAGATCACCAACAACAGCTATTTCATCGACCCGTGGGAGTTCAACTGCCGTAACGACGTGCGGCAGCGCCCGGTCTGGATCGCCGTGCAGCGCGCGATCCGGTACTCGCAGAACAAGGGCGTGCTCAACATCGCCTCGGCGGGCAACTCCAACGTCGACCTGCAGCACAAGTTCATCGACACTGGCAGCCCGAACGACGGCAGCTTCCCGGTCGAGGACCGCACGATCACCGGCGCCTGCCTTGACCTGCCGGCCGAGGCGCCCGGCGTGGTGACCGTGTCGGCGGTCGGTCCGACCCGGCTGAAGAGCTACTACTCGTCGTACGGCCAAGGGGTCGTGGACGTCGCGGCGCCCGGCGGCGACACCCGGTTCCGGAACCTCGGCTCGCCGTCGACGCTGACCGACGCGGTCCTGTCGACCACCTTCAACACCACGACGAAGACCAACGGTTGGGGCTACAAGCAGGGTACTTCGATGGCCGGGCCGCACGCGGTCGGCGTCGCCGCACTGGCGCTCTCCGCCCACCCCGACATGCGGCCGGGGACCCTGGCGTCCTGGCTCGAGCGCACCGCCGACCCGCTCGCCTGCCCCAGCGGCGTGTACAACCCGGTGCCTCTCCTGCAGGGCTACGAGGCGACGTGCTCGGGCGGAAACCGCAACGGCTTCTACGGTGCCGGTGAAGTCGACGCGTACAACGCCGTGCGATAGCACCGGCAGTGCCACGGTGGGGTCGCCGGCCCACAAGGTCGGCGACCCCACCCGCGCCGCAACGTCATAATCTGGTAAGCCTGCCGATCAGCGGCGCGCACCAGCGTCGCGAACGAGCGCGCGGCGATCCGCAGGCCGGTCGCGGTCGCCTCGAACTACTTCAGATCGGGTATGGCAGCCACCGTCGCCTCGACAAACTCGGCGGGCAGACGGGGCTCGGCAGCGTTCCAGCGAATCCACTCCGGCAGCAACACGCGGTGAAGGCCTTGACCGTGGGCTCGATGTCGAGGTCCGCAGTCAACGAGGGGGGCGGCGGCAACGTGACGCCGCCTGGCGCACCGCAGCGCCCAGCGCTTCGACGGCGGCCAGTTCTTCGTCGACCTCCGCGAGGGCGCCGCGGACCCGCTCGCGGCGGTCCTGCCGCCGGCGCTGAGCGTCGCAGCCGCCCGCGCGGCCGTGACCCCGTCGCTGCCCCTGTCCGCCCTCGTCGGAGGATCACCGGTCATCCATCATCTTCGACCTGAACGGCCCATCCACTCCGGCCGGAGCAGGCCTCACACGCTGCGAGAATGCTCGATGTGGACGCCGTCGGCCCGATCTGTGCAGCGCTCGCCGCGGGGCGCGGGCGGGCTCCGGCGGCCGGGGCGCTGCGCCGGGCGCTCGTCGCGCGGCTGGCCGCGTTCCCCGACGCGCAGGGGGCGCTGGCGCGGGAGCTGACCAGCGCGGCGCAGTGGCGGGAGCTGCTCGGCGACGCGCTCGTCGCCTCCGGCGCGACCCGCGACCGCCAGGTGCTCGCCGCGGCGCGGGCGGTGCTGGACGCCGGCGGATCGCGGTACACCATGGACATCCGCGGCGCCGGGAACGTCCAGGCGGGCGACGGCAACATCCAGATCGGCCAGAACCTCGGCACCGCGGCGCAGCAGATCCACGGGCCGGTGACCATCAACCAGGCCGCCTCCTCGCACTCCGAGTCCGGGCTGGGCGACAACTACGGCGCCGTCGGCACCTTCTACGGCCCGGTGTCGATCCGCGTGCGGCACAGCGCGCTCGGGGCGGCGACCGGGCTGCTGCTCACCGCGCTGCTGCTCGTCCTCGCCGCCCTGGTGTGGCGCGCCGCGGACGACGGCCCGATCGGCTGGGGCTCGCTGCCCGACTTCGGCCTCGCGATGCGCCCGACCTGGTGGGCCTGTCTCGTGCCGTTCGCGATCGGCGTCACCCAGAGCGCGAAGGTGGGCACGGCGACGCCCGCGCTGCGGATGATCTCGACCGTGACCGAGCACGTGCTGGGCTGGCCGGCGGTGTTCGCGCTGCTGGTGGTGAACAGCCCGCATCGGTACCGCGACCACTGGTACACCAGCGCCGACGCCGTCGCGTTCAGCAACGCCGTCAACGACTTCCTTCAGCGGCACTTCTTCGCCGACGCGCCGCTGTTCACGAGCGCCTACGTCTGCCTGTTCGCGATCGGCGCGGTGTCGGGCCTGGTCGCCGGGGCCATCGAGCGGCTCAAGGCCGAGTCCCGGCCGGTCCGCTGACCGAGATCGTCGGGGTGGCCGAGACCGTCGGGTCGGGCGGCTACGCCCGTGAGAAAAGCCGCGTAAACGGTATTACGGGCGACCGTGCCAAACCACCCGTTCGGAGCCGACTCGCGAAAACCCAGCCGGCGTGGCCTACCGTGTGCTGGTGACGGTGTCGGTTCAGGGTGTGCGGGACGAGGATCTCGCCGCGCCGCTGGCCGCCGCCATCGAGGGGGATGCCTCCGCGTTCGCGGTGCTCTGGCGGTCGCTGCACCCACCGGTGCTGCGCTACCTGCGCGTCGTGTGCGGGGACGCCGCCGAGGACGTCGCCTCCGAGACGTGGCTGCAGGTGTCGCGGGATCTTTCGAGATTTGACGGTACCGCCACCGCTTTCCGGGTCTGGCTCTTCCGCATCGCCAGGCATCGCGGGATCGACGAGAACCGCCGGGCGTGGCGCCGGCACGAGGAGCCGCACGAGGCCGTCGAACAGCTGAGGGTCGCCGCGACCGCGCGCGATGTGGCCGCGGAGGTGGTCGAGCTCGACGAGACGGACCGTGCGCTGCGCATGATCGCGAGCCTGCCGCGGGACCAGGCCGAGGCGGTCATGCTCCGCGTGGTCGCCGGCCTCGACGTGGCGGGGACGGCCCGGGTGCTGGGGAAGCGCTCGGGCGCGGTGCGGGTCGCGGCGATGCGCGGGCTGCGGCGGCTGGCGGAACATCCGGAACTGCGGGCCGCTGACGGCGTTGACGGGCCTGGCCGGGCGCGGTCCGGCGAGGTCGACCCGGCGCGGTCCGGCGAAATCGGCCGGGCACAGTCCGGCGAGCCCAACCGGACGCGGCCCGGCGATAACGACCGGACGCGGCCCGGCGATAACGACCGGGTGCGGCCCGGCGATAACGACCGGGCGGGGTCGGACGAGCTCAACCAGGCGCGGTCTGACGAGCTCAACCGGGCGCGGTCTGACGACGACAGCCGGGCGCGGTCCGGCAACGAGGGGCGGGCGCGATGAAGCGCGATGAGTTCGCCGAGGGCCGGCTGGGCGAGCTGCTGTCGGCCGCGGCCGCGCCCGGGCGCCGGCACGAGCTGCTCGGCGAGCCGGACGCGGTCGCGACGTTCCGCCGGGAGTACCGCCCGCGCATCGCCCGCCCCCGCAAGCGCCGCATCTTCGCCGTGGCCGTGGCGGCCGTACTCGCGGCCGGCGTCGGCGGGACGGCGTTCGCGGCGAACACCGGCCTGCTGCCCGACCCGGTGCAGACCTGGTTCGACAAGCACACCGACCTGAAGCCTGACAACCACGACACAGCGCCGGTCTCGACCATGTCCGCGCCGCAGAGCCCCCAGCCACCCCGTGCGTCGGCGGCGACATCGGCGGCGGCCGGCCCGACGCCCCTGGAGGCGTGCCGGGCCTGGGTGGCGCGCCGCACCGACCCCCACGCCCGGCCCGTGACCGGCGACGAGCGCAAGGCGCTGTCGCTGCTGGCCGGCGGCGAGCGGGCGATCGACGCGTACTGCGACCGCCTCCTCGGCCTCGCCCCGTCCTCCTCCGCGGCCGCCCCGCCGAGCGGCAAGAGCGGCAAGAGCAGCAAGAGCAGCAAGAGCAGCAACGGCAGCAACGGCAAGAGCCCGGGCGGCAACCGCTGAGGTGTAACACCGCGCGCCCGGGCGACGCTGTTTACCTTCGTGCTCACCGCAGGTGTCGATCTCGCCCCCACCGACGAGCGGACCGCCCTCGTGACCGTCGCATGGTCGCGCGGCCGCGCCGCGCTGCGCGAGGTCACCATCGGGGTGTCCGACGCGCGCATCGTCGCGGCCGTGCGCCAGTCCGACAAGACCGGGTTCAACTGCGCGCTCGGCTGGCCCGAGCCGTTCGCTGCGCTCGTCAACGCGCACCGCGTCGGGCACACCGCGAGCCTGCCGAGCAAGGAGAACGGGGCGAACTGGCGGCGGGTGATGATGTACCGCGCGACCGACGAGGCCGTGCGCGCCACCGTCCAGGGCGTCGTCCCGGCCAGCGTCGCCGCCGACCGCCAGGGCCACGCCGCCCTGCGCTGCGCCGCGCTGCAGGCCATGCTCGCCCGCTCCGGCCAGGACGTCGACCGCAGCGGCACCGGCACGATCGTGGAGACCCACCCGGCGGCGTCACTGCACCGCTGGGGCGTGACCCGCCGGTACAAGGGCCGCCACGCGGGCCTGGCCGCCGCCCTGCACGACGCCACCGCGCGCTGGCTCGACCTCGGCTCCTTCGCCCCGCTCGTGATCACGAACCGCGACGCCTTCGACGCCCTGGTCGCGGCCCTGACCGCGCGGGCGACGGCCCTCGGCCTGACCCTGCGCCCGGACCCCGATCAACTCCCCCTGGCCAAGGTCGAGGGCTGGATCGCCGTCCCGTCGACGGGCCTCGACGCGCTGCCCTAGATCGACTCGTCCAGGTGGGCGCTCCACACCGCGTTGCCCTGCTCGTGGGCGTCGACGCCGGCGAAGAAGGCGTCCGCGAGGTTGCCCGTCTCCGCGTCCGGGAAGCCCTCGATCTCCAGGAACTTCGGCCGGTGCACCGCGAACGGCTCCGGCCGGTACGGCACGGCGATGACCAGCTTCTTCGGCGCCGGCCCGTACTCGACCGCCTCGGCGATGAGGGCGTCCACCTTGCCCGACTCGAGGTGGATGTACGCGTCGAGCACGAGCACCGCCCGCAGCCGGCCCGCCGGGTTGGTCTCCAGCTCCTCGCGGCCCTTGCGCGCGCCCTCGGCGATGTCCTCGGCGACGAAGCGGGTCATCCCGCGCTGGCCGTTGACCTCGTCGTACCCGAGCAGCGGCGTCAACGGGCCGCCGTCGGATACGCTCCACACCCCGTGCGCGGCGAAAAATCCGGCAAGTCTGGCGAAGTCATACATGCGCCTCAGCATTACACGGTGCCCCACCCCGCGCCGCCCCGCCGATCTAGACTCGCCCGCGGCGGGGCCGTAGCGCAGAGGTAGACGCATCGGACTGCGGATCCGAAGGACGCCGGTTCGACTCCGGCCGGCCCCGCCCTCGAGCACCCGACGAAGAGCGCCCTACGAAGACCGCGCGACGAAGACCACGCGACGAAAGACCACGCGACGAAGGAGGACGGTTGCGAACGCTGCATCCGTCCGCGGTGCCGGCCACGATGATCGAGAAGGCGACCGAGCGCCGCCTGGCGGGCGACTGGCCCGGCGCCTGCGCCGCCGCGGGCGTCGTCGTGCACGTCGACCTGGCCACGATGCGGCGGCACTTCGGCACCGAGGTGGCCGGGGCGCTCGAGGCCGACCTGCGCCACCTCGTGCCCGACCTCCTGCGCTGGCATTTCCCCCGCGACCGCAACGGCTTCCCGCGCACCGACGCGTTCTACCCGCTGGCGCTCCTGCCCGACGACCACGGGCTGTTCGCACGCGCAAGGCCCGGCGAGCACCGCATCGACCTGCGCATCGACCGCCTGGTCGAGCAGCCGGGCCGGCGGGACGACACCTTCGTGCTCCTGCGGGATCGTTGGGATTCCCGGTGTACCGCGGAAATCCTGGCCCGATCCGGAGGAGTCACGCGGCTGCCGTTCTTCACCGCGGCGGGCGCGCGCCACGCAACGGAGGACGGCTCGCCCGAGGGCCGCGTCGAGTCCGCCCTGGGGCTCGACGAACGCGGCCGGCACGCCGCGGCGTGGGCCGTCGCCGGGTACGACCTCCAGGTCCTCCTCTTCGACCGCCGCTTCGGCCGCGACCGCCTCGACCCCGCCGCGTTCGCCATCGACCCGGCCGAGCGCAACCGGGCCCGCGGCGCCGCGGTCGAGCGCTCGCTGGCCTGGCCGCGCCCGGTCCACGCGACGTTGCGGGAGGCCGCGCGCCGCACCCTCGCCTACGTGCGGGAACTCCGCGCCGCCGCCCCCTGGCCCCGCCCGGGCGTCGTGGGGCCGTCGCCGCACCCGATGACCGAGGTCAACGACCACCTGGGCCTGGTACGCATCGACGTACGCGGCCGCACGATCGTGCTCGACGGCGCCCGGGCGCGACTGCTGACCCGCGGGCCCTACCACGAGACCGACGCGTCCCGCCGCGACGCCGAGCTCGACGAGTTCGGCACGACGATCGAGCGCATCCCGGTCGTCCCGCCGGTGCTGGTCCGCCGCCCCGAGGAGCTCGACGCCCTGCTCCGGGGCCCGGCGCGGCTGCACCCGCTGGTCCATCGGGCGCTGTTTCCAGAAGCGCCGGCGGCGGTACCGCCGGAGCCGGCCCGGCTGCGCACGACCCTCCGTGTGCAGTGCGACCACGCGACCCACGAGATCACCATGCGCGCCGGCGAGATCGTCGTGCCGCACACCTCCGCCGAGATCGACCGCGAGCTCGCCCTGTCCGCCCTCGGCGGCGCCCTCCAGGGCTGCGTCGCCGCGCGCGAGGGCTGGCGCGCCGCGGACATCCGCCCGCCGCGCCCGGTGCGCCACCTGCAGGTCGAGCTGCTGCACGTCATCCGGCACGGCGACACCGCCGCGGTACTCGACGCCCTGGCGCGGGGCCTGGACCCGCACGTGCGCCTGCCCGCACACGGCGAGACCCTCCTGCACCGCCTCCCCCTGCTCCCGGGCGGCGAGGGCCTGCTGCCTGCGCTCCTGACGGCCGGCCTGGACCCGAACGCACGCGACCGCCGGGCCCGCACCCCGCTGCACGAGGCCGTCGCGCGAGGCTCCGAACACCTGGTCCGCGCCTTACTGAAGGCCGGCGCCGACCCGAAGGCGCGGTCGCACCCGAGCGGCTACGTGAACATGGCGGGCTTCACGGGCCGCAAGGACCTGGCCTTCCTGCGCCCCTTGCTCCAATGACACCGGAACCCGGCGCCGTAGACTCCGGCGCGGCAGGGCCGTAGCGCAGAGGTAGTCGCACCGCCTTCACAGGGCGGGGAACGCCGGTTCGACTCCGGCCGGCTCTGCCCCTCATCACCCGGAAGGCAACCCCCGAACGGCAGCGTTGTCGAGCCACGTGGCGGGTACCGCCCGAATCCCCGGACTCGGCAGGATCGAAGACGTGTCGAAGCCGCAAGGAGCGCCCGGCATCGTCGTCGCCCTCAACCTGCTCGCCGCGCTATGGGTCATCGGGGGCCTGGCCAGCGTGTCCACGCTCTGGCCGAGCGACGGCCCCTACGACCGCCCGACCGAGGCCGAGCTCGCCCCGGCCCTGACCGTGGCCTTCATCGCCGGCCTGGCCGCGACCGTCGCCGTGAGCGCCGCCGCAATCGTGAAATACCTGTCCAGGCGCGGCGAGGCCCCGGAGCTGGAGTCCTGAACCGCTGGGCCGCCGTTACCTGCCGCGTCGATCCAGGGGGCGACCCGCGGCCGGCCGCACACCGCGTCGGCCTCGCCGGCATGGCCGACGCCGCCGAGGAGCGGTGACGCTCTAGACTGCCGCGTGGCAGAGCCGTAGCGCAGAGGTCGACGCACCGCCTTGCTCAGGCGAAGGACGCCGGTTCGATTCCGGCCGGCTCTGCCCTGGACCGGAGCGTCACGTTCGGGTGAATCGGCGCGACACGGGCAAAAGGCGTCATCCGGCGGATTATCATGCCGCGGCGCTACGCTCGCGGCCGTGGCTAGGGGAGCGGTCCGCAACTTCGAGACGGCGCTCGGTGCGATCGGGGTGCTGGCGCTCATCATCACCGCCATCATCATCACCGGCTGGAACCCGCTGCCCAAGGTTGGTGACTGGTGGGAGAAGGTTGCCGACAGCACCGGGAAACTGTCCACCCCCGACACGACGTGGACCGAGCGCGTGGGCGGGCAGCCCTCGTCGGCCGTTGTCGCCGGTACCGCCGCCATCGTCAGCATGCGCGGCACCGTTGAAGGCCGGTCGCTGACCTCCGGCCAGGTGCTGTGGACCAGGGAGGCCGACTGGGCCGGGGTCGCGGGCGACGGCGGGAACGTGGTCGCGATCGTCGGGCGGCGCGGGACCGGGCTCGAGGCCCTCGACCCCGGCACCGGGACGGCGCGGTGGAAGGACGGCGAGGCGGTCGGGGCGTGGACGTTCCGGGACTCGGTGCTGACGATCGCGTGCGGCAAGCTCAGCGACTGCACGCTCACCGCGCGGGCGCCGCGCGACGGGGCGCAGATCTGGAAGCTCACGCTGCCGGGCATCGGGCGGGTGCTCAACGGCATCAACAGCGACCTGCTCGGCACCGAGGTCAAGGCCGATGCGTACCGCGACGCGATCGGGGCCATGCCGCGCACGATCCCGGCGATGCTCGGGTTCCCGATCGACCAGAAGGTGAAGGTCGTCGACACCGGGCGCGGCAAGCTACTGCCGGAGGAGAGCGTCTCGAACACCACGCGGGTCGTGGTCGCGGGCGGGCGCGTGCTGGTGTCGACGGCGGCGCCGAAGGACGGCAACTGCCGGTACAGCCTCGAGGCCCGCGACGCGAGCACCGGCAAGGCGGTGTGGAAGAAGGACGGGTACGACCTGCACACCGCCTCCGGCGCCGGCTGCGAGCAGCGGCACGACCCGTCCGGGGCCGACACCGTGCTGATCGCGACCCGCGGCGACAACCGCGAGG
Organism: Dactylosporangium sp. NPDC049140; assembly: GCF_040648435.1. Lineage (NCBI taxonomy): Bacteria > Bacillati > Actinomycetota > Actinomycetes > Micromonosporales > Micromonosporaceae > Dactylosporangium > Dactylosporangium sp. NPDC049140. Next base: position 249,694 of record NZ_JBEZDS010000001.1, read on the forward strand.
TGTTCCTGTCGCCGCGCGACGGGCGCGAGATGTGGGCCGGGGCCGACGGCGACGAGATCGTGGCGGCTGACAGCCAGTACGGGCTGGTCCGGTCCAACGGCGGCAAGACGCTCGCGGTCGTCGGGTTCGACAAGGGCGGGCGGCTGTGGCAGAAGGACGTGCCGGCGAAGGCGGACATCGCCGTGTCGCGGTACGCGGTGCTCGTGCGCGACTCCACCGGCGGGCACCTGATCGCCTACGCGCCCGCCGACGGCCGCACGCTCATCGACGCGAAGACCACCGCGGACGTGCTCGGCATCGGCGAGCACGGGCTGATGGTCGGGCGGGGCCGGACCATCGGGTACCTGCCCTTCGGTTAGAGGATCTTGTACGTCGAGGTCAGCCGCCCGCCGGTGTACTGGTGGAACACGAGGGCCGGGCGGTCGTCGTAGTCCATCCCGTCCGTCTCGCGCTCCCAGGGCATGATCAGTGTCGACTTGATGCCGGGCGCGATGACGAGCGGCACGCCCGCGAACGTGGTCACCGTCGGCGTGTGGAAGTGCCCGCACAGCACCGCGACGACGTTCGGGTGGCGGCGGATCACGGCCTCGAGGCGCTCCTCGCCGAACTGCCGCAGCCGGTCGGCGTACGGGTGCTCGAGCGCGATCGGCGGGTGGTGGAAGCACACGAACGCGGGGCCGTCGATCGACAGGGCCTCGTCGAGCCACTCGATGTTCTCGATGAACCCCTCGTCCTTGCCGGGGATGGTCGAGTCGACCAGGGCGAAGAGCACATCCCCGACGCATTCGACGCGGTTGAGCGGACCCAGGCCGGCGGCGACGAACTCTTCCCGCCGATCGTGATTGCCCGGCAGATGGAGCAGTGGTACGTCGAGCCGCTTGAACAACATCTTGAGCTGCTCGTACTCGTCGGGCTGCCCGTGGTCGGCGAGGTCTCCGGTGAGCAGGACCGCGTCCACCTGGCGGTGCAGGCCGAGCAGGTAGTCGACGACCCTCGTGGTCCGCTCGACGATGCGCCGGCCGCCGTCCACGTGGGTGTCGCTGACGTGCGCGATGAGCGTCATGTGGTGACGCTAAGGAGCGGGCTCAGGCGGTACAACGTCCAATTGCGGATCCGCGGTCAGCGATGCTCCATGATCAGCGCGAACGACGTATGAGGGGCCAGGGCCTCGTAGCCGTGCGCGACGTCGCCGGCGAAGGAGGCGTAGTCGTGGACGTCGAGGTCGACCGGTGAGTCCTCGGGGCCGACCCGGAGCCGTCCGCTGATCATCACGACGTGCTCGATCGTGCCGGGCAGGTGGGCGTCGGCCTTGCGGGCGCCGATGGGCTCGACACGCATCAGGTAGATGTCCCGGCGTACGCCGGGCGGGCAGGTCGCGAGCAGGGTACCGATGAAATCCGCCTGTTCGGACTTCACCGTCGGACCCTCGCCGGCCCGGATCACGCGGGGCGCGGTCGGCGGCGGCTCGACCAGCCGGCTGAACGGCACGTTGAGCGCCACGGCCAGGGCCCACAGCGTCTCGATGTTGGGGTTGCCGGCCCCCGACTCGAGCTGGCTGAGCGTCGACTTGGCGATGCCCGCGCGCTTGGCGACCTCGCTGAGCGACAGCTTCTCGCGCTCCCGCTCGCGGCGCAGCGCCGCGGCGATCAGGTCGATCGGGGGCTTGTTGGGGTCCAAGGCAGCTTCCGTTCGGTGCGTCGAACGATTCATTCGGCTTGACGAACACTCGCGATGGGTCCAGCATACCGAACTATGCGTTCGATTCTCCGAACAGATCCGCTCGTCCGCGACGTGGCAGCGCTGTGCGCGGCGGCCATGGTCGTCGGGCTGTCGTTCGGCGCGATCGCCTCGGCCGCCGGGGTGCCGCTGTCGAAGATCATCGCCATGAACGCGCTGGTGTACGCGGGCGGCGCCCAGTTCCTCGCCGTCGGGCTGATCGGCGCCGGGGCCACCGCCGCCGCGATCGTGCTCGCCGGGCTGCTGCTCAACGCGCGGCACCTGCCGTTCGGCCTGGCGATCGGCAACGAGGTGCTCGGCCGGCGCCGCATTCTGGGCAGCCACCTGATGACCGACGAGTCGGTCGCGTTCGCGCTGGCCCAGGACGATCCGGCCCGCCGCCGCCGGGCCTACTGGCTCACCGGCATCAGCCTGTACCTGACCTGGAACTTCTCGGCCGCGGTGGGGGCGATCGCCGGGTCCGCGCTCGGCGATCCGGACGTGTTCGGCATCGACGCGGCGTTCCCGGCCGCGCTGCTGGCGCTGACGCTGCCTTCGTTGAAAGAGCGTGCGGCTGTACGTGTGGCAGTCGCCGGCGCCGCCCTGGCCCTCGCCGCCACGCCGTTCCTGCCCGCGGGTCTGCCCGTGCTCGTCGCCCTGCTGGCCCTGCCCCTGGCGAGGAAAAAATGAGCTGGATCGCGATTCTCGTCCTCGCGGCGGGCACCTACGCCTTCCGGTTCGCGGGGCCCGTCCTGCGCGAGCGGGTCTCGGTGTCGGAGAACGTCAAGCGGTACCTCGCGCTCGCCGCCATCGCACTGCTCGCCGCACTCATCGCCACCGCCGCGCTGCTGGAGGGCACCCACTTCGTCGGAATCGCCCGCCCCGCCGGAGTACTGGTGGGGGCGGTACTGGCGTGGCGGAAGGCGCCGTTCGTCGTCGTCGTGGTGGCCGCGGCACTGACGGCGGCCCTGCTCAGGGTCGCCGGGGTCGAGTAATACAGTCGTGGGCATGCCCGAATTCGCGTTCTCGCCGCTGCTGCCGCTCGGACCCGACACCACCGAATACCGCCTGGTCACCAGCGACGGAGTCGGCCGCGACGGGCGGTTCCTGACGATCGAGCCGGAGGCGCTGACCCGCCTCACCGACGAGGCCATGCACGACATCGCGCACTACCTGCGCCCGGCCCACCTGACCCAGCTGCGCTCGATCATCGACGACCCCCAGGCCTCGCCGAACGACCGGTTCGTCGCCCTCGACCTGCTGCGCAACGCCAACATCGCCGCGGGCGGGATCCTGCCCATGTGCCAGGACACCGGCACCGCGATCGTGATGGGCAAGCGCGGCCGCTTCGTGCTCACCGACGGCAACGACGAGGCCGCGATCGCCCGCGGCGTGTTCGACGCCTACACGCGCCTCAACCTGCGCTACTCGCAGCTCGCCCCGCTGACCATGTGGGACGAGAAGAACACCGGCTCCAACCTGCCGGCGCAGATCGAGTTGTACGCCGAGGGCGACGACGCGTACAAATTCCTCTTCATGGCCAAGGGCGGCGGCTCGGCCAACAAGAGCTACCTGTACCAGGAGACCAAGGCCCTGCTCAACCCGACCCGCATGATGCAGTTCCTCGAGGAGAAGCTGCGTCTCATCGGTACCGCGGCCTGCCCGCCCTACCACCTGGCGGTCGTGATCGGCGGCACCTCGGGCGAGCACGCGCTCAAGACGGCGAAGCTGGCCTCGGCGAAGTACCTCGACACCCTGCCGGTCTCGGGTTCGCCGGTCGGCCACGGCTTCCGTGACCTGGAGCTGGAGGCCGAGGTCCTCCAGCTCACGCGCGAGTTCGGGATCGGGGCCCAGTTCGGCGGCCGGTACTTCTGCCACGACGTCCGCGTCGTGCGCCTCCCCCGCCACGGCGCCTCCTGCCCCGTCGCGATCGCCGTCTCCTGCTCGGCCGACCGCCAGGCCGTCGGCAAGATCAACGAGCAGGGCGTCTGGCTGGAGCAGCTCGAGCGCGACCCGGCCCGCTTCCTGCCCGACGTCACCGACGAGCACCTCGACGACGACGTGGTGTCCGTGGACCTCAACCGCCCGATGGCGGAGATCCGCGCCCAGCTGTCGCAACTGCCGGTCAAGACGCGCCTGTCGCTGACCGGCCCGCTCGTCGTGGCCCGCGACATCGCCCACGCCAAGATCGCCGAGCGCCTCGACGCGGGCGAGCCGATGCCGCAGTACATGCGCGATCACGCCGTCTACTACGCCGGCCCGGCCAAGACCCCGGAGGGCTACGCCTCGGGCTCGTTCGGCCCCACGACGGCGGGCCGCATGGACTCGTACGTGGAAAAGTTCCAGGCCGCGGGCGGCTCGATGATCATGCTGGCCAAGGGGAACCGCTCCAAGCAGGTGACGAACGCCTGCCACCAGTACGGCGGCTTCTACCTCGGCTCGATCGGCGGCCCGGCGGCCCGGCTGGCCCAGGACTGCATCAAGCACGTGGAGGTGCTGGAGTACCCGGAGCTGGGTATGGAGGCCGTCTGGAAGATCGACGTCGTCGACTTCCCGGCCTTCATCGTGGTCGACGACAAGGGCAACGACTTCTTCGCCGAGGTGACGAAGCCGGTCCTGACCGTCGGCCGCCGGTAGCACTCACGACGCCGCTCGCCATCGGGGCTGGTTCTCGCCGGCGTTCCGCCCGCCGGTGCCGTGGTCTTCGGCGCCGGCGGCTTCGTCGTCGTCTTCGTCTTGGCCGGCGAGCCGGAACGGATCGGATTCGCGACCATTCGCGATCGGTTGATGCGCTCAGCGGTCGTCGGCGGCCGCGGCGGCGACCAGGGGCAGCACGCGGTACGGGATCTGCGAGGCCAGGGCGATGATCGTCGAGGAGCGCAGAATCCCCTCGAAGCTCATCACCCGGTCGATCACCCGCTGCAGGTCCGCGTTCGAGCGCGCCACCATCCGGCACAGCAGGTCGCCCGACCCGGTGATCGTGTGGACCTCCAGCACCTCCGGGATGTCCGACAGGTGGGCCGAGACCGGGTCGTGGCCGAAGCGCTGACGGATCTCCAGCGTCACGAACGCGGTCACCGCGTAGCCGAGGGCCGCCGGGTCGACGTCCGGCCCGTGGCCGCGGATCACGCCGCGGGCGGCCAGGCGGTCGAGGCGCGCCTGGACGGTGCCCCGCGCGACGCCGAGGCGGCGGGAGCACTCCAGGACGCCGATGCGCGGCTCGGCGTACAGCAGGCTTATGAGGCGTGCATCGAGAACATCGATTTCATTGGACAATATGCTCACCGGTACCCGTCGAAAATGCCGCCAATTGTGCAACTTGACCATGCAGAATAGCGTTCCTTGCCCAACATCGGAAAATCGGGCGACGCTACACGTATGACCCGCGCCATCGAAGACCTGACCGAGCTCATCGGGGCCGTCGAGCACGACGCCTCCCACGACCCCTTCCCGCTCACCGGGCTCGATCACGTCCGGTTCTACGTCGGCAACGCCAAGCAGGCGGCGCATTTCTACTCGACCGCGTTCGGCATGACGCTGCTGGCGTACCGCGGGCCGGAGCAGGGTCACCGCGACCACGCCGAGTACGTGCTGAAGTCCGGCTCGGCGACCTTCGTCTTCGCCGGCGGCGTGCACCGCCAGGCCGAGGCCACCCAGCACTACGAGCGCCACGGCGACGGCATCGCCGACATCGCGCTCGAGGTGCCCGACGTCGACACCGCGTTCGCCTACGCCGTGCGCCAGGGCGCCACGCCGCTGGAGGAGCCGCACGACGAGCAGGACGAGCACGGCATCGTGCGCCGGGCCGCGATCGCGACGTACGGCGAAACCCGCCACACGCTCGTCGACCGCTCGCGCTACTCCGGCCCGTTCCTGCCCGGTTTCGTCGCGCGCGGGCCGATCGTCGCGCCGCCGGCCAAGCGGTACTTCCAGGCCGTCGACCACGTCGTCGGCAATGTGGAGCTCGGCCGGATGGACGAGTGGGTCGGCTTCTACCGCCGGGTCATGGGCTTCACGAACATGGCCGAGTTCGTCGGCGACGACATCGCCACCGAGTACTCCGCACTCATGAGCAAGGTCGTCGCGAGCGGCACCCGCAAGGTCAAGTTCCCGCTCAACGAGCCGGCGGTGTCGCGCAAGAAGTCGCAGATCGACGAGTACCTCGAGTTCTACGGCGGCCCCGGGGCGCAGCACATCGCGCTGGCGACGAACGACATCCTGCGCACCGTCGACGAGATGCGGGCGGCCGGCGTCGAGTTCCTCACGACCCCCGACTCGTACTACGAAGATCCCGAACTGCGCGCCCGCATCGGCCAGGTGCGCGCGCCGATCGAGGAGCTGAAGGCGCGCGGCATCCTCGTGGACCGCGACGAGGACGGGTACCTCCTGCAGATCTTCACCAAGCCCGTCCAGGACCGCCCGACGGTGTTCTTCGAGCTGATCGAGCGGCACGGGTCGCTCGGCTTCGGCAAGGGCAACTTCAAGGCGCTCTTCGAGGCGATCGAGCGAGAGCAGGAACTTCGCGGGAACCTGTAACACTGTTCGGGTGACATATCCGGGCCAGCCACCGCCGGGTGGTGCCCCGAACTCCGGGGCGCCGTCCGGTCATCCGCAGGGTTATCAACAAGGTTATCCACAAGGTGGGTACCCGCCCGGCGGTTATCCACAGGTCAGCGGCGCTCCGGCGGGTTATCCACAGCCCGGTTATCCACAGCCCCTGGGTTATCCACAGGGTGCCTATGCGGTACCGCCGCCCGTGCCGCGGGCCCCGAACGGCATGCCCCTGGCGAACTTCGGCGACCGGCTGCTCGCGGTGCTGATCGACGGCGCCGTGCTGGTCGGCGTGTCGCTGGTGCTGGCGATCCCGACCGTCCTCGGCATGGTCGCGGCCATCGCCGGCGCGGCCGCCACCTCCTCGTCCAGCGAGGCCCCGAGCGCGGGCCTGCTGTTCGGCCTGCCGCTGCTCATCGAGCTGTTGTACGTGTTGCTGGTGCTCGTCGCCGGGTACGTCTACCACGTCGAGATGTTCGGCCGCACCGGCGTCACCTGGGGCAAGCGTGCGATGAAGCTGCAGCTGATCCGCCTCGACGACCTGTCCGCGCCGGTCGACCGCGGCGTGCTCGCCAAGCGCTGGGCGACGCAGAGCCTCGTCGGCGCCGTCGTACCGTTCTTCTCCTGGGTCGACGGTCTGTGGCAACTGTGGGACAAGCCGTACCAGCAGTGCCTGCACGACAAGGCGGCGGGGACAATTGTGGTGAAGGTCGGATGAGCGGTACGGAGGGTTTGTGACAGCGCCCGGTTGGTACAAGGATCCTGCGGACCAGAACGTCCAGCGGTACTGGGACGGCGAGGGCTGGATCGGCGAGCCGGTCCCGGCCTCGGAGCCCGCCCCGGCTGCGCCGCCGGTGATCGCCGAGAAGCCGGTCACCCCGGCCGCGCCGGCAACGCCAACGCCGCCGTCCCCGGTGATCACCATGCCCGGTGCACCGTTGCCGCAGGGTGCGGTGGTACTCCCACCGGGCACTCCGATCCCGCCGGGCGGATTCCCGCCCGGGCAGCTGCCGCCGGGCGCGATCGTGCTCCCGCCGGGCACGCCCCTGCCGCCCGGACTCCTGCCGCAGGGCCAGCTGCCGGCCGGCGCGGTGCAGGTGCTGCTGCCGCCGCAGGCCGGTTTCGCGGTGCCGGCGCAGATCCGCCCGCACGGCTACGCCCTCGCCCCGCTCGGCAAGCGGCTCCTCGCCCGCCTCGTCGACATCCTCGTGGTCGCCGTGATCATCGCGATCGCGACGGGCTTCCTGATTTATCAGTACGTCAAGGAGGTCGGCCCGGTCATGGCGGAGATCTACCGCCGCCAGGCCGCCGGCCAGTCCTTCAGCGACGTGACGACCTCGGACCGCGCGCAGTACCTGCAGATCATCATCCTGATCCTGATCGCCGCGATCTGGTTCGCCTACGAGGTCCCGTCCAACGCGGGCAGCGGCCAGACCCTCGGCAAGCGCCTCCTGAAGATCAAGGTCGTGGGGCTCGACGCCGACCAGCCGCTGGGCTTCGGCCGCGCGATCCGCCGCTGGAACCCGCTGGGCCTGTGGGTCCTGCTGTGGACGTGCGGGATCGGCTTCGTGCTGCAGTTCATCGACGCCCTCTCCCCGGTGATCGACTGGCCAATGCACCGCGCCATCCACGACCGCGCGGCCGGCACCGTCGTGGTGATGGCCGACCGCGACCCCGATTTCGCCCCGACTCCCGGAGATCTGCCATGAGCCTCACCCGCCCGGACCTGGATGCCCTGCCCGCCTACGTCCCCGGCCGCAGCGTGCCCGGCGCCATCAAGCTGGCCAGCAACGAGGTCCCCTACGGCCCCCTCCCCGGCGTGGTCGAGGCCGTGACCGCGGCCGTCGCCGGCGTGCATCGCTACCCCGACATGGGCGTGACCGAGCTGCGCGCGCGCCTGGCCGACCGCCTGGGCGTCGACTCCGAGCGGGTGGCGACCGGCTGCGGCTCCGTGGCGCTGTTCGAGCACCTGTTCCGCGTCGCCTGCCTGCCCGGCGACGAGGTCGTCTATGCCTGGCGTTCCTTCGAGGCGTACCCCATCATCGGCGCCACCACCGCCGCGAAGAGCGTGCGCGTGCCGAACACCGGGGCCCACGCCCACGACCTGAACGCGATGGCCGACGCGATCACGGAGCGCACGCGGATCGTCATCGTCTGCAACCCGAACAACCCGACGGGCACCGCGGTCCGCAAGGCCGAGCTGGACGCCTTCATCGACCGGGTGCCCGCGAACGTGATCGTGGCCCTGGACGAGGCCTACCGCGAGTTCGTCACGGACCCCGACGTGCCCGACGGCCTGCGGGAGTACGGTGACCGCCCCAACGTGGTGGTCCTGCGCACGCTGTCGAAGGCCTGGGGCCTGGCCGGCCTGCGCATCGGCTACCTGGTCGGCTCGCCGGAGGTGGCCGCGGCGGTGCGCAAGGTCGTCACCCCGTTCTCGACGTCGCTGGCGGCCCAGGCCGCGGCCCTCGCCGCGCTCGACGCCGAGGCCGAGATGCGCCGCCGGGTCGACCTGGTCGTGGCCGAGCGGACGCGCGTGGTCGAGGCGGTGCGCAAGGTGTACCCGGACGTGCCGGAGACCCAGTCCAACTTCTTCTGGCTGCCCCTGGGCGACCAGTCCGCCGACTTCGCCGCGACCCAGGAGCGAGCGGGCGTGATCGTGCGCTCCTTCCAGGGCGACGGCGTCCGCGTCACCATCGGCACCCCGGAGGAGAACGACGCCTTCCTCGGGGCCCTCTGACCTCGCGCGTGGGTCCTGGCCGGGATCAGCCGATGCCGACCAGGACCACGGTGTCCTGGCTGAAGTAGTATTTGTCGTCGATCTCGGATTCCTTGGTGGTCTGCAGGCGCTCGATCACCAGGTACCCGGCGTGCAGGTAGTACATGCTGTACACGAACCGGTCCGCCGGCCGGATGCGCAGCTCGGTGCTCGACGTGACCGCGCCGGTCTCCAGGTTCAGCACCAGCAGCTGGTACTCGGTATTGATCACGTAGAAGTTGCGCTGGTCCCCGCCGATCAGGCGGCCCGAAACCTCGGACATCCACAGGCGCTTGCCCGTCGAGCGGGAGTACGCCCAGATGTACCCGCCGGTCATCTGCTGCGCGACCACGTCCCCGACCGCGATCACCGTGTCCTTGTCGGCGACGGGCTCCGGCTTCACGGTGCGGTCGGCGGCGAGCGACCAGTACGAGGCCGTGATCGTGCCCAGCCCCGCGGCGGCGTCGGTGTACGACACGACGCCCTCCCCGGTCGGCGCGGCCTTGAACATCGTGCAGCCGGACCGGCCGAGCTGGCACGACGACGGCTCGATGAACCAGTTGGAGACGTTGTCGGTACCGAGCGACGCCCCCGGCGGCCGCCAGGTACTCAGCAGCACGCCGCTCGCCGCGTCGTACATCTCCAGGGTGGCCGGCTTGGCGCAGGTGTTCTTCACGAAGTACGTGTCCGGGCCCGTCCAGTCGTTGGACCGGCACCCCGGCTCGGTCGTGAACGAACGCGTCCACTTGATCGTGCCGTTGACCGGGTCGATCCCCTCGACGACGTCCTTGCCGGTGGCGATGACGACCGGCTGCCGATCGACCGTGGACGCGCTGACGAACAGATCCTCGGGCAACCACATGGTCTTGGCCCCGGTACGCCGCCCCGTGAACGACTCACCATCCGCCGGGTCGATCTTCGCCTGCCAGACGATGTCGCCCTTCTCCGCGTCGAGCGCGACGATCTCGCCGTCCGACCACTTCGTGATCACGACCGACATGCCGACCCCGCTGGCGGGCTTCTCCACCTCGACGATCGACACCACCTCGGCCGGCCACCGCCGGTACGACCAGTGCGGCGTGTTCATCCGCTGCGCCGTGACCGGAGTGTCGGCAAAGACCCGCCGCTGCTCCGTGTACACCCGCAGCCGCCCCTCGACGATCAACGGCGCCGCCGGCAGCTCCGAGTACTGGATCGCCTTGATCGGCTCGGCCGAGGGCACCGGCTTGTCGGCGCGGCTGACGGTCTCGGCGGGCTTCAACGTACGGTAGGCGGTGATACCCATGGCGAAGAGCACCACGAGGACGAGCAGCCCGGTGAGCACGAACCGCACCGGCCGCGACCAGCTACGCGGCGACACCAGCCGCCGGAGCCCGTCCGCTCTCGTCCCCATAACCACCTCCGCCGCGCACGATACCTGCCTGATGCGAAACAACGCGCACGGCGACCGTCGATCCGCAGAAGACTCACACCGCGTTCCCACCGCCCCGTGACATTCTTCGCGCTCCATCCGAGCGAGCCAGATCACCCAATCGAGTCGGCCACGCCTGGGGACGCCGGCGCCCTGCGTTCGGCGGAAACCCGGCCCTGCATTTCAGAGCCGCAGCACTCGTCCACATTCCGGCGCTCGACCCGAAGCACACCGCCACCCGCCCGCGGCCGCACAACGCCCGCCCCCGCACGCAGCCGCACGCCACTTGCCCGCCCTGCGGTCATGGGCGACTCGCCCACTCGCCCACCCGCACACGCTTGCCAGCCAACAGCCGCGCACCGCTCGCCCCGCCACGCGGGCATGGGCCTTGCCCGCCCCTCGGGCATGGTCCACTCGCCCACCCGCGCACGCGTGCCAGCCAACAGCCGCACGCCGCTCGTCCCGCCACGCGGGCATGGGTCACTTGCCCGTCCCGGGGGCATGGGCCGCCGCCGCCCGTGGCCGCGAGCCGGCGCCAGACGGCCACGGCTGAGCGCGCGGCGGGACGCGGGAGGCACGACCGGTAACGGCCGTCGCCGCCATGCGTCCACAAGCACGACGGGCAGCGAGCCCGCAGCCGGCCCGCCCAAGCGCACGCGACGGAGTTCGCCACGCGGTGGGATGTGCCGCTTGCCCACCCCGCGGTCATGGGCCGCCGCCGCCCGTGGCCGCGAGCCGGCGCCAGACGGCCACGGCTGAGCGCGCGGCGGGACGCGGGAGGCGGGAGGCACGACCGCTAACGGCCGCCGCCATGCGTCGACAAGCACGACGGGCAGCGAGCCCGCAGCCGGCCCGCCCAAGCGCACGCGACGGAGCTCGCCACGCGGTGGGATGTGCCGCACGTGAGGCCCAATCGCCTCCCGGAGCGACGCCGCAGACCGGCGGCTCGCCCATCGTCACAAGGTTGCCGCTCACTCCGGCTTGGTGATCGTGCCCGTCACCTCCCCGAAGCCGATCCGCGCCCCGCCCGCGCCCGGCGCCGTCGCGGTGATCGTCACCGTGTCGCCGTCGAGCAGGAACGACCGCGCGGTGCCGTCGGCGAGCTGGATCGGCCGCGCCCCGTTCCAGGTCCGCTCGATGAACGACCCGGTCTGCTCGGCCTCGGCCCCGCTCACCGTCCCCGAGGCGTAAAGGTCCCCGGTCCGCGCCCAGGCCCCGTTGACCGTCATGTGCGCCAGCTGCTGCGCCGGCGTCCAATACATCCCCGCGAACGGCGGCCGGGAGACCAGCGTGCCGTTCCAGAAAATCTCAATCCCGATGTCGTACCCGTAGTGCTCCCCCGCCCGCAGATAAGGCAGCACGGGAGGCACCTGCGGCGGCCCGGGCACCCGCGCCGCGTCGAGCGCGTCGAGCGGCACCACCCACGGCGAGACCGACGTCCGGAACGACTTGCCCAGGAACGGCCCCAGCGGCTGGTACTCCCACGCCTGCAGATCCCGCGCCGACCAGTCGTTGACGAGCACCGCCCCGAACACGTGCTCGCGGAAGTCGTCGATCGCGACCGCCCCCTCCGACGGCACCCCGACCACGAACCCGACCTCGGCCTCGATGTCCAGCCGCAGCGAGGCCCCGAACGCGGGCGCATCGTCGTCGGGCGACTTGCGCTGCCCGTGCGGCCGCGGCACCTCGGTCCCGGACACGACCACGGTGCCGGCGCGCCCGTGGTACCCGACGGGCAGGTGCTTCCAGTTCGGCAGCAGCGCCTCCCCGCCGGGCCGGAACAGCCGGCCCAGGTTCGTCGCATGCTCCTCGGACGAGTAGAAGTCGACGTAGTCGGCGACCTCGAACGGCAGCTCGAGGCGCACGTCGGCGACCGACAGCAGCAGCGGCTCGATCGACTCCTGATACCGCCCGGCGCTTAGCAGCTCGACCAGCCGCTCCCGCACCCGGGCCCAGACCGGCCGCCCGGCCGCCATGAACCGGTTGAGCGTCCCCTGCCCGAGAAAGGCCCCGCCCGCATCGACGAGCCCGCGCCCCTCGGCCGCCGCGAGGTTGAGGATCCGATCCCCGATCCGCACCCCGGTCCAGCGGAACCGGTCCTGCCCGAACGCGCAGTACGGCAGGTTCTCCACCCCGAACGGATCACCCTCGGCCAGCTCCAGCCACGCCGCACCGCTCATCGCACACCTCCCGCGACCGAAGCCCGCTCGACTCCCTCGTCGACCTCACGAACCACGAACGCGACACCGGCAACATGCCCAACGGCGACGTCGGATCGCGCACCCCGGACAGAAGGCCGGCCCGCCGGCAGGATCAGGCGCTGCGGGAGCCCGGGCGACGACGGCCGCAACAACGCCGGCGACCGCGGCACCGAGGGGGACAGGACCAGCGCCCGCGGAAGCATCGGCCGCCGCGGCAATGGGGACAGCGCGTGCGGAAGAGCCAGCCAACGCAAGGTGCGCAGCATGGTCCTCATTGCGGCCCCCCCGGCCGCGGCCGGTCGAGCAGCCCCAGGGTCACCAGGTCGCCCACCGGGTCCTGGACGCTGCAGCTGCCGAACCCCACCCACAGCGGTCGCTCGCGGTCGAGGTCCGGGCGGATGCGATCGGCCAGGGACTGGGTCTCGGTCGTGGACAGGAGCAGGGCGAGGTCGGCCGGGTCGGCGCCGTCGGCGGCGGCCACGACCGCGGCCAGGATGTTCAGGAAGCCGTGGTGGACCAGGCCCGTCTCGGCGTCGGTGTGGCGGACCGCGTGGTGCAGGCCCGCGGTGAGCTTGAACGGCAGGTCGCGGTCGCGGCAGGCGGCGATGACGGCGGCGAGCTCGGTCGGGCTCGGGAAGAGCTCCGCGGCCAGCCCGCCGGTGCGGAACTTCGCGGCGACGGGCAGCCCCTCGGCGCGCAGGGCGGCGATGGCGTCGAGGCCCGACATGAGGCCCCAGGCGAGCGGCACCTCCAGGTACCACTGCAAAGGCCCCTCGCACTTCCGCATGAGCGCCGCGAGCCGCTCGATGCCGGGCAGCGGGTCCTCGCCCCGCTTCGCGACCGGGCTCTCCAGCTGCCGGGTGCCCTCCGGAAGATCACCCAGAGCGGGCTCGATGGCGGAGGGCTCGCCGATGAGGCCGAGCTCCAGGTCCGGAGAGGCACCGGACGAGAAGGAGGGGTGATTTGCGGCGACGGCGACGAAGTCGGACCGGTCGCCGATGGGCAGCAGGAGGGGGCCGATGAGCTGGGCATACCAGCTCCGGCGATGGCCGGCATGGGCGGGCACGGCGTCGGTCAGCGGTGCACTGCCGGGCGGAAACACGGCAGCATCGTCGACCAGTGCGTTCAGCAGGGGTGGCACTGCGTTTGACACGGCTTCCGAATCTAGTGGACGCTTTACAGGGCGGACAACTTCGTCCGTTATCCGGACACTCCAATCCACCGCCGGCCGACTTCGTCTCGGGCGACGAGGCCTGTGTCGCATGACAGCTGGAGGACCGTGATGCCGTACTACCGCCGCGTCGGTGAGGTGCCACCGAAGCGCCACACCCAGTTTCGCCAGCCGGACGGCTCGCTGTTCGCGGAAGAGCTGATGGGGCAGGAGGGTTTTTCGAGCGACTCGTCGCTGCTCTATCACCGGCATCGACCGACCGCGATCAACTCGGCGGTGCCGTTCGAGCCGCCGGCCTGGTCGCGGGTGCCGAACCTGCCACTCAAGCCGCGCCACCTGCAGACCGGCAAGCTCGGCGGCGGCCCGGCGGACGCGGTGCTCGGGCGGCAGCACCTGCTCGCCAATGACGACGTGCGCATCTCGTACGTCGAGGCGACCGAGCCCTCGCCCCTCTACCGCAACGCGGTCGGCGACGAGTGCCTGTATGTGTCGGCCGGCGCGATGACGCTCGAGTCGACCTTCGGCCGGCTGGAGCTGACCGAGGGCGACTACGCGATCATCCCGACCTCGATCATCCACCGGCTCGTGCCGGGCGATGGTGGGGTGAAGCTGCTGACGATCGAAGCGACCGGACACATCGGACCCCCGCGGCGCTATCTCTCCGTGCGTGGACAGTTCCTGGAGCACGCCCCCTACTGCGAACGGGATCTACGCGCCCCAGCGGAGCCCATCATCACGGAGGGGTACGACATTTCCGTGTTGGTGCAGCACCGCCGGGGCTGGACCGAGCACATTTACGCAAATCACCCGTTCGACGTGGTCGGGTGGGACGGCTGCCTGTACCCGTGGGCCTTCTCCATCCACGACTTCGAGCCGATCACCGGGCGCGTGCACCAGCCGCCGCCGGTACACCAGACGTTCGAGGGGCCCAACTTCGTCATCTGCTCGTTCGTGCCGCGCAAGGTCGACTACCACCCGCTGGCGATCCCGGTGCCGTACAACCACCACAACGTCGACTCCGACGAGGTGCTGTTCTACACGGGCGGCAACTACGAGGCCCGGCGCGGCTCCGGCATCGACCAGGGCTCCATCTCCCTGCACCCGAGCGGCTTCACCCACGGCCCGCAGCCGGGGGCGGTCGAGCGCGCGATCGGCGCGGAGGCGTTCGACGAGCTCGCGGTCATGGTCGACACCTTCCGGCCGCTCGACCTGTGCGAGCCGGCCCTCGCCATCGAGGACACCGGGTACGCCTGGTCGTGGGCGAGAAACGCCTAGTGCTGTTTGACCACCGGGTAGATCAACGCGACGGCGGTGGCGGCCAGGCCCTCGCCGCGGCCGGTGAAGCCGAGGCCGTCGGTGGTGGTCCCGGACAGCCGCACGATGGCCCCGAGCGCGTCGTGCATGACGCGCTCGGCCTCTGCGCGCCGCTTGCTGATCTTCGGCTTGACCCCGATCACCTGCACGGCCACGTTGCTGATCTCGAAGCCGGCGTCGCGGATCAGCCGGGCGGTCTCGTGCAGGAGCGTGACGCCCGAGGCGCCCGCCCACTCGGGCCGCGACGTGCCGAAGTTCGCCCCGAGATCACCCAGGCCGGCCGCGGAGAGCAGTGCGTCGCAGATCGCGTGCGCGGCGACGTCGCCGTCGGAGTGCCCGGCGAGCCCGTCGACGCCCTCCCACTTGAGCCCGGCGACCCAGCAGTCACGGCCGGAGGCGAAGGCATGGACATCGGTACCGTTCCCGATCAGCATCACTTCGGGAGGGTACGACGTCCGGTGCGCCACCGTGAACCTTCGGTCGCCGAACCGCCGCACGGGTCGGCAGGCTGGCGGATGAGGCCTACGCTGGGTCGGGTGCGCAGCGATCAGACGACCCCGACGACCCACAATCCGTGGTGGCGCACCGGAGCCGCAGTTCGCTTCGGTCTGCTTGCCGTGATCGTGGTGACCCTGTCCGTAGTCATCATCATCGCTCACCCGACCCGCGCGTCCCTCGCCCAAGCGGTCGGCCACAACCCGATGGCCCCGTTCATCGCCATCGCCGGCTCGGCCGTGCTGACCACCGCGCTCGCGCCCCGCACGCTGCTGGCCGGCGTCGGCGGGCTGGTGTTCGGCTTCACGAGTGGCGTGCTGTACATCATGCTCGGCATCACCCTGGGCGCGCTGATCGCGCACACGGTGGGCCGCTTCCTGGGCCGCGACTTCATGGCCCGCCACCTCAGCGGCCGCCTGCTCGCGATGGAGCAGGCCGTCGCCAAGCGCGGCATGCTCGCGATCGTGATCTCCCGGATGATCCCGCTGGTGCCCTTCGGCGTCGCGAACTACATCTTCGGGACCACGAGCGTGCGCATCGGCGCGTTCCTGGCCGGCACCGTGGTCGGAGCGCTGCCGGCCACGCTGGCGTACTCGGCGCTCGGCTCGGCCACGGCCCGCGGCGACACGGTGGGCATTACGATCGCCGGTGTGGTCATCGCCACGCTCGGCATCGGCGGCTCGGTGGGCAGCCTGCTGATCTGGCGCCGCCGCCCGCGTAAGACGCCCACGCCCGCCGCCGCATAAGCGGACGGCGAAGCAACAAGAGGCCTAAAGAAACAGCGCGGCGACTTCCAGGTCGAACGGCCGGGTGATCTTCAGCGCCGCCTCGGCCCCGGGCACCGTGAACACGGTGATCCCGATGCGTTCGGCCATGCCGGCATCGTCGGTGTGCTCGTCGACGGCGGACTCGTGCGCCTTCACGAGCACATCGCGCCGAAAGCCCTGCGGCGTCTGTACCGCACGCAGGGAGGACCGGTCCACGGTCGCCACGACCTCGCCGGAATCCGAGACCTGCTTGATGGTGTCGACCACCGGAAGAACGGGTATGACGGCGCCGTGCCCCCCACGAACGGCTGCCGCCACGGACTCCACCAGCTCCGGTGGGGTCAGCGCCCGCGCCGCGTCATGGACGAGCACGATGTCGAAGCGTTCGGGAACCGCGGCGAGCGCCGCGGCGACCGAGGCCTGCCGGGTCGCCCCGCCGGGCACGACCGTCACCGGGGCGACGGGCGCGAGCAGCTCCGCCACCGACTCCACGGAGTCGGCCGGCGCGGCGACCACGATGCAGCCGACACTGGGCGCGAGCGCGAGGCGCCGCACGGCGTGCACGAGAAGGGG
Source organism: Dactylosporangium sp. NPDC049140 (assembly GCF_040648435.1). Classification (NCBI taxonomy): domain Bacteria; kingdom Bacillati; phylum Actinomycetota; class Actinomycetes; order Micromonosporales; family Micromonosporaceae; genus Dactylosporangium; species Dactylosporangium sp. NPDC049140. The sequence continues at coordinate 266,651 of NZ_JBEZDS010000001.1, forward strand.
CTCGCCGCCCAGGAGTCGAAGTGCCTTGGGGCCACCGGGTCCGAGTCGGACCCCCATACCGGCCGCAGGCACGAGGACCGCGACGTCACCACGCACAGACAAGTGCGCCGTCACGTCGCGGTCCTCGGTATCGAAGGGATAGCCAGGCTGGATCGTCAGGCCTCGGTCAACACCTTGTCGAGCAGCGACTCCGCCTCGTCCTTGGTGCTCTTCTCGGCGAGCGCCACCTCGCCGACCAGAATGTCCCGCGCCTTGGCGAGCATGCGCTTCTCGCCGGCCGACAGACCGCGCTCACGGTCACGACGCCACAGGTCACGGACGACCTCAGCGACCTTGAGCGGATTGCCGGAGGCCAGCTTCTCCAGATTCGCCTTGTACCGCCGCGACCAGTTGGTCGGCTCCTCGGTGTGCGGAGCACGGAGGACGTCGAAGACCTTCGTCAGGCCTTCTTCACCAACCACCTCGCGCACGCCGACGATCTCGGCGTTCTCGGCGGGCACCCGCACCGTCAGGTCACCCTGAGCGACCCTGAGGACGAGGTACAGCTTTTCCTCGCCCTTGATGACGCGAGTCTCGATTGCCTCGATGAGTGCGGCCCCGTGGTGGGGGTAGACAACGGTCTCGCCGACACTGAAAACCATAGGTTCGAAACCCCTTTCGCTGTGTCTAGGGTAACACGGTCACGCGCTGACAGCCCACCCCAGACAGCAGCATTCGCGCAGGTCAGAACACATGTGAGTCCCCTTTCTCCCGCTTGACAGAAATCGTGGGACCTGCTGTGTAGCGGATCAACAACGCGGAGCACGCGCAAATAGCCTGGCAGTCGGACATATCCGATTGATTACGGCAAGTGTCCACCCTCGCACGCGCTGGGTCCAGAACCGACACTCTCAGTGACGTGACCAGCGGCGGAGCGTAGATGATACGCATAGATCTCGATGCAGTCACCACTGGCGTACTGCCGGAAGGTGAGGGAAAGTTGAGGCAGGTGCGAGGAGAACAGCGATGGGCGCGCTGAGGGATGACAACGGCGGTGGTGAGCGACCACAAGAGGGTGGTGGCCTCCCCGATCTCCCGCCTGAGTGGGGAACGATCATCATTCCCGACGATCCCGGCGCACTCGACGACGAAGGCGCCCCGATCCGCCGGCAATTCCGCCGCACCGCTATCCGTCGGCGCTGGCGCCGCCGGCTGCACCTGAGGCCGGAGCCCGCGCGGCGGACCACGGATGATTCGCCGGGTCTCGCGGTACCACTGCTGATCATGATGATCGCGATCATCGCGACCCTCGTGAGCCTCTTCGCCGTCGCGTGGCCCGGGAACGCCCCCAAGACCGCGCCCAAGGTCGGCTCGCCCACCACCGCGCCCGCCGCGGTGTCGCTGACCGGCGTCAGCCTGCAGGATGCCGACGGCAAACCGGTCGGGCTCGTCGAGCTGACCCCGGCCGTGGTGCTGCTCGTGGACGGTTGCTCATGCGAGCAGCTCATCCGCAGTACCGTCGACGCCGCCGCAGCCGCGAAGGACACCATCAAGGTCGTGGTGGTCGCGACCCGCCCGCCGACCCTGCCCGGCCAGCTCAACCCGAAGGTGACGGTGCGCTCCCTCGGCGACCCCAACGGCTCGCTGCGCGCGTCGGTGCCCGACCTGGCCGGCGACCGCACCACCGCCGCGGTGCTCGTCGACTACCACGGCAAACTGGTCAAGGCGGTCCGCTCGGTGACCACGCCGGACCCGTTCGCGTCCGAACTGTCAGGCCTGTAGGAGCGCCCCGTAGAGGGTGAGGCCGGGGCCGAAGGCGAGCGCGACCGTCGTGCGCGGCGGCCCCGCGGCGCGGCGGCGCAGGGCGTCGATGATCAGCAGTACCGTCGGCGAGGAGCAGTTCCCGTGCTCGGCCAGGGTGCCGCGGGACTCCGCCAGGGCGGCCTCGGGCAGCGCGAGCTCGTCCCGGACGACGTCGAGAATCCGAGGGCCCCCCGGGTGTACCGCCCAGGCGTCCACATCCCGAGCCGTCATCCCCCGCGGACCCAGCAGCCGGTCGACGAGATCGGCGACGTAGATCGACAGCACGTCGGGCACCCGCGGCGACAGCCCCATCCGGAAGCCCAGATCGGTGACGTCCCACGTCATGTGGTCGGCGGTGGCCGTGTCGGTGACCGCGGCGATGTCGGCCACGAGCGCGCCGGCGCCGTCCGGCACCAGCACCACGGCGGCCGCGGCGTCGGAGAACAGCGCATGCGCCACGATCTGCTGCGGGTCGTCGCTCGGCGGCTGCACGTGCAGGCTGGTCAGCTCCAGGCAGAGCAGCACCGCCGGCCGGCCCCGCGCGGCCACGTAGTCCGAGGCGGCGCCGAGCCCGGGCAGCGCCGCGTAGCAGCCCATGTGCCCGATGAAGAGCCGCTGCGTGTCGGCCGCCATGCCCAGGTCGCGGGCGAGCAGGATGTCGAGCCCGGGCGTGGCGTAGCCGGTGCACGAGCACACCACGAACAGCCCGATCTCGTCCGGGCGCAGTCCCGCGGCGTCCAAGGCCCCGCTGACCGCGTCCTTGCCGAGGGGGAGAGCCTCGGTGAGGTACCGACTCATGCGTTTGGCCGTCGACCACGACGACGCGTCCTCCAGCAACGGGTTGACCGCCCCGTGGCGTGTGACGACGCCCGAGTTGGCGAAGATCCGCTTGGCCAGCCCGCGCCGGGGTCCATCGTAATGCCGCCTGAAATAGCCGTCCCACACCTCGTCCTGGCGCATCTGCCCGGGAAACGTCACGTACATCCCGGCTATGGCGGCACCTGTCACTGGCGCTCCTTCCTGCCGCGCCCCTGGTAGAGGATCGCGGTCGAGAACGTGGGCACGATCGGCACACCGCCACGGCGGGTGACCAGCCAGCGGGCCAACGCGGGCAGCGCCGGGCGTACGCCGCGCACGTCCAGCGGCACGCCGTGGCGCGCGCACTCGGCGCGGAGGCGGCGCGGGTCGACGAACAGGGCAGGGTCGTGGATGCCGCGCACCGCGGGCACGACCGCCTCGGCGAGGCGCACGGCCACGAGCCGCGACAGCGCCGTGTCGTTCAGGGTGTCGAGCACCAGCCAGCCGCCCGGACGCAGGATCCGGCACGCCTCGGCGACCGTGCCCGGCATGTCGGGCACGTGCTCGAGCAGCTCGCCGGCGCTGACGACGTCGACGCTGCCGTCGGCGAAGGGCAGGTGCGCGACGTCGGCGCGCACCGGGGCGACGCCGTGCGCGGCGGCCTGCTCCAGGCCGGAGAGGATGAGATCGACACCGACATGGGTGTACCCCTTGCCGGCGACGTGCGGCGCGAGCAGCCCGCCGCCACAGCCGAGATCCACCAGCACGGCCCCGGCGCGCTCGGCGGGCGGGATCAGCCGCGCCCGGGCCCCCGCGATCCAGTGCAGCATCGAGAACGGGCTGCCGGGACGCCACCATTCGCCGGCCAGGTCGTCGTACTGACCAGGGTCGTTGCGCGCGCGCCGCGGCGAGGGCATGAGACGAGCCTGACATGGGACCCCTCCAGCCGCCAGACTTGCCGGATGTCGGTTGCGATCTCCCTGCTGCGGGCGAGTCACCCGGAGCCCGCCGCAGGTGTGACGGCGGTGGCCGTGCTGTTGTCGATCGGGCTCGATCGGCCGGTTGGAGGGGTGGTGGCGGCCGGCGCGACGGTACTGACGAGTCAGCTCGCGATCGGATGGGTCAACGACGCCCTGGACGCCGGAAGGGATGCCGCGGCCGGGCGCTCGGACAAACCCGTGGCGGCCGGGAAGGTCTCGCGGCGGCTCGTGACCGTGCTCGGCGCCGTGGCGGCCGCGGTGTGCGTGCCGCTCGGGTTCCTCTCCGGCGTGCCGGCAGGCCTGGTGTCGGCACTGGCGCTCGCCTCGGCGCTGCTCTACGACTGGCCCCTGAAGGCGACGGTGGCCTCCGTCGTCCCCTACGCCGTGTCGTTCACCTGCCTGCCCGCCTTCGTGGTACTCGGCGCGGGCAAGACGCCGCCGCCGTGGCTGCTGGCCGCCGGCGGGCTGCTGGGCGCGGGCGCGCACTTCGTCAACACGCTGCCCGACCTCGACGCCGACGCGCGCACCGGAATTCGCGGCCTGCCGCAGCGCTTCGGGCGCCGCGGGTCGCTTGTCGCGGCCGCGGTGCTGCTGCTGGCGGCCACCGCCGCGCTGGCGTTCGGGCCGCCCGGACCGCCACCGGTGCTGTTCTGGCCGGCGCTGGGGGCCGCGATTCTCGCGTTGTCCTGGGGGTGGTACCGCATGAGCCGCGACACAACTTCACGCGCGCCTTTCCTCGCCGTCATCGCCGTGGCGCTTATCGATGTCGTATTTCTCCTGGTCAGCGGCCTGAATCTGGATTGAGTCACCACTGCCAGGGTGGGGCGTAATCGACCGATCAAGGGCATCTAGGCTGTACTGCGGCTGCCCCTTGACTTGGAGGACCCAAGGTGACGCGTTCGACTCAGGCCAAGCCGCTGGCTCGCCGCCGCACGGTGCTGGGCGCCGCGCTCATGGCAACGGCCGCGCTCGGCGTCGGCCTGCTCTCCGCCTGCGGATCGGGTCAGATCACCCAGACCGACAACCAGAAGGCCGCGGTGCCCGGCATCAACGCCGACAGCGCCGACGGCAAGATCGCTCTGCGCGACGGCGGGATCGCCTACGCCGACCAGTACAAGCCCGGCTCGACCGTCCCGCTCAACGTGCGGCTGTTCAACAACGCCGAGCAGAGCGTGAAGCTGACCGGGGCGACAAGCGACAACGGCAAGATCGTCCTCGTCGGCGGGGCCCAGCCCTCCGCGGCGGCCTCCTCCCCGTCGCCCACCCCGACCACCGCCTCGGCGACGCCGTCAGGCACCAAGAAGCCCTCCGGCTCCCCGTCGGCGGAGTTGCCCTCGCCTGCGGCGCCCTCGCCCACCTCGGCGGGCGCGTCGGCGATCGCGGTCTCGATCCCGGTCGACGGCGTGGCGGCGCTCAGCCGCGACAACGGCGGCACCACCTACCTGGCGATCGACAAGCTGACCGGCGAGCCGCTACTGCCCGGGGGCGCGCTGACGAACGTGGTCTTCACGTTCACCTACACCGACGGCCGCACCACGACGATCAAGCTGCCGAACCTGCCGATGACGCCGCCGGGCACGCCGCTGCCGAAGCCGAGCTCGGTCGTGAAGAACGAAGACGTCCCGGGCGAGTAGCCCCCGATTTTTGTCATACCCCTTCGCTAGTTTTGGGGCGTGACGAAGACCAGGGGCGCGATCTATCAGTGCGACGTCTGCGGGCACCGGCCACCCAAGTGGATCGGCCGATGCCCGGAGTGCGGTGAGTGGGGCGCCATCCTCGAGGTCGCGGGCGGCGCCGCCGGCACCGGCCCGGCCGCGCTGCGGGCCGTTCCGTCGCGGGCCCCGCTCGAGCCCGCCCGCCCGATCGCCGAGATCAGCGCGGCCCCGGCCAAGGCCCGCCCGACCGGCGTCGGCGAGTTCGACCGCGTCCTGGGCGGCGGCATCGTCCCTGGCGGCGTGGTGCTCCTGGCCGGCGAGCCCGGCGTCGGCAAGTCCACCCTCCTGCTCGACGTCGCCCAGCAGTGGGCCGTCCAGGGCGAGAGCCCGTCCCTGGTCATCAGCGGCGAGGAGTCCACGAGCCAGGTCCGGCTGCGGGCCGAGCGCATCAACGCCCTGCACGAGCGGCTCTACCTCGCCTCGGAGACCGACCTCTCCGCCGTCCTGGGCCACCTCGACGCGGTCAAGCCCGGCCTGCTCATCCTCGACTCCGTCCAGACCATCTCGGCCCCGGGCGTCGACGGCGTCGCGGGCGGCGTCACCCAGGTCCGCGCCGTCACCGCGGCCCTGGTGGCGATCGCCAAGGAGCGCGGCCTGGCCACGGTCCTGGTGGGCCACGTCACGAAAGACGGCAACGTCGCCGGCCCGCGCGTCCTGGAGCACCTGGTCGACGTGGTCCTCAACTTCGAGGGCGACAAGCACTCGTCCCTGCGCATGGTGCGCGGCCTGAAGAACCGCTTCGGCGCCGCGGACGAGGTCGGCTGCTTCGAGATGCACGAGGGCGGCATCACGAGCCTGCCCGACCCGAGCGGCCTCTTCCTCACCCGCTACGCGGACGCCGTGTCGGGCACGTGCGTCTGCGTGGCCATGGAGGGCCGGCGGGCCCTCGTCACCGAGGTCCAGACCCTGATCGGCGCCCAGATGCCGGGCTCGCCCCGCCGCACCGTCTCCGGCCTCGACTCGGCCCGCCTCGCCATGGTCCTGGCCGTCCTCCAGCGCCGCGCGGGCATCCAGTTGCACGACCGCGAGGTCTACGCGGCCACGGTCGGCGGGCTGCGCGTCACCGAGCCGGCGGCCGACCTCGCCCTCGCCCTCGCCGCGGCCTCGGCGGCGCACGAGCTGCCCATGCCGCCGGACCTGGTCGCGCTGGGCGAGGTGGGCCTGACGGGTGAGGTACGGCGGGTGGGCGCCGCGCCGCGCCGCCTCGCGGAGGCGGCCCGGCTGGGGTTCCGCTTCGCCCTGGTCCCGCCGGGCTGCGGCCCGGCCGCCACGGGCGTGACGCCCCCCGGGATGCGGGTCCTGGAGGTCAACGACGTGCGGACCGCACTGCACTACGCGGTCAAGGCGACGGCAGAGGAGGTCTAGTGCTGTGACCACAAACGTTCGCCGGTTTGTGGTTCCTCGCCCGCGGGTGCGGTCGAGCGACTCCCCGCCACGGTGGTGTGTGGTGGTGGGGCGGGCCTCAGCCGGCCAACTGATCCTCGCGCCGCTGCACCGGCCGTCACCGTGGTTGGTGGCGGCTGGTGTGGTCGGCGGGGGTCACGCCGGGACGGTCCGGCACCGGGCAGGTGCCGTCCCGCTCGACGGTGCGTGAGCACGCACGGCAGCACTACGGCTGCTGTGGTGGTGGTGCCGCCGCCCGCCCCGGCAGGGGTGCGGGTGGCGATGGTGGCGGCCGCGAACAGGTCGCGGTGCCCGGAGATGTTGCAGTGGTGGCAGGTCATGGTCCGGCCGACCGGTTTGCGGATCCGTTGCCGGCAGGCGGGGCAGGTGGAGGAGGTGCCGCGCTCGTCGACCAGGTGCAGGGTGATGCCGGCGAGTTCGGCCTTGTCCCGCAGGATCGCGATGGCCCGGCCGATCTGCCACTGCCGCAGCCGCAGGTTGTGCCACCGCCCGGCATCCAGGTCGAGCACACCGCGGGGGTCGCCGACGGTCAACGTCCCGACCCGCTGCTGCACCGCCCAGCCGATGACCGTCTTCGCCGCTTCGTGCTGCGCCTGGCGGACACGGCGGCGGTGCCGGGCCTCGACCAGCCGGGCCCGGCGGCGCATCTTGCGCCACCGCCGCGCCCCCGCTGCCCAGGTGTCGGGGCGTGGCCGGCGGTGGCCCGGCGGCGGGCCTTCGTGTCGGCCAGATGCATCCGGTGCTCGGCCCGGACCGCCCGCCCAGACACCAGCAACCCGTGCCCGTCCGGACCGGCCACCGCATACGGGTGAATGACCCCCAGGTCCACGCCGGCGACCCGGCCCGGGTCAGGCGCAGCGCCGTCAGGGTAGACGGTGACCGGGATCTCGGCGGTGACCTCCAGCCACAACCGGCCACCGTCGGCGAGCAGTGTCACCGACCGGACCCGCTCGGCCGGATACGGCACGGTCCGATCCAGGTGCAGCCGCAACGGCGGGCGACCGGCCGCGGTTGGCAGCCGCAACTGCCGGCCGTCCAGGGCGAACGTGCCGTGATACCAGCGGACCGCCACCAAACCCCGGCGACGGCGGGGGAACTAACCGGGCCGTGGTGTCGCCAGCGCGGCGGCGTTACGCCGCGGCGAACCAGGCATCGGAGAACCGGCGCAGCACCGACCGGGCACCGACACTGTCCAGGTCACCGAACGTGCCCGGACCCGCCGCGGCCAGTTCCCGGCACAACGCTTGATACGACACCAGCGGCGCGTCCCGCCGCTGCCGCCGCCATGCATTCACCTCGAGGAGGCACGCCCATACGTCACCGGCCGACCGCAACAACCCAAAACCGCGGCTCCGCTGTGCTCGCGTGAGGCGCAGACCGACCCGGGCGGTGCGATACACCACCGCTGGCGCGGCCGAATCCCGACGACGAGGCACCTCAACGTTTTAGCACACACGTACGGCAGAATCTGACCCGGCCAACCCGGCCAACGTATGTGGTCACAGCACTAGCCGCACCGCGGTGGAACTTTGAATGCGCCGGGACCTACGCGTGCGGGCCGCATGCCCGAGCGGATGTGCGCCTCCTCCGTCTCGCGGGAGACTGCGTCGCGGCTCGACGCGCGTGCGGCCCGGTGCCGGACGGGCGCCATGCCGGCGGGCCTCGCCATGCCGGGCGGCGGTGGGCGCTCGACCAAGCGGCCGGCTCACCCGCGGCCGGGTCATCGCGGACGAGCATGCCGCGGAGCCGGCATGCCGTCCTGATCGACGGACTGACAACCCAGACGTCCGGAACCGCTGCACCGGACGAGCGGTCAGACGTATCGCTCCAGGATCGAGGCCTCCGCCAGCCTCGACAGGCCCTCGCGCACCCCCCGGGCGCGCGCATCCCCCACGCCCTCCACCGCCTGCAGGTCCTCCACCGTCGCGCCCAGCAGGCGCTGCAGGCTGCCGAAGTGCTCCACCAACCGGTCCACCACCAGGCTCGGAAGCCGCGGAACCTTCGCCAGCAGGCGGAAGCCGCGCGGCGAAACGGCGGCGTCCAAGGCGTCGGACGCCCCCGGGTAGCCCAGCGACTTCGCGACGCCCACGAGGTCGATCAGCTCCGTCGCGGTCAGCGCGTCCAGCTCATCGAGCGCGTCCTCCGACGAGCGGGAGCGGCGCCCGGTCGGGAGGTAGTCGCGGATGACCAGGGTACGGTCCGCCTCCACCCCGGCCATGAGCTCCTCGAGCTGCAGGGCGAGCAGGCGGCCGTCGGTGCCGAGCTCCACGACGTAGCCCGCGATCTCGTCCGCGATCCGTCGTACCATCTCCAGGCGCTGCACCACGGCCACCGCGTCGCGCACGGTGACCAGGTCCTCGATCTCCAGGGCCGAGAGCGTGCCCGAGACCTCGTCGAGGCGCAGCTTGTACCGCTCCAGCGTCGCCAACGCCTGGTTGGCCTTCGACAGGATGGCGGCCGAGTCGTCGATGACGTGGCGCTGGCCGTTGACGTACAGGCCGATGATGCGCATGGACTGGCTCACCGAGATCACCGGGTACCCGGCCTGCTTGGCGACCCGCTCGGCGGTGCGGTGGCGGGTGCCGGACTCCTCGGAGGGGATGGTCGGGTCGGGCATGAGGTGCACGGCGGCGCGGACGATCCTGGTGCCGTCGTTCGACAGGACGACGGCGCCGTCCATCTTGCACAGCTCGCGCAGGCGGGTGGCGGAGAACTCGACGTCCAGCGAGAAGCCGCCGGTGCAGATCTGCTCGACCACGCGGTCGTACCCGAGCACGATCAGTGCACCCGTCCGGCCCCGCAGGATGCGCTCCAGGCCGTCGCGCAGCGCGGTGCCCGGGGCCATCAGCGCCAGGGTCGCGCGCAGGGGGTCGGCGCCGGGCAGCGCGGCGGCCCAGCCCCCGATGAGGCCGGTGTTGGCGGCGCCCCTGCCGGGCTCGCGGTCAATCGGCACCCGCACAGTCTACGGATGGTCGGACACCAGGTGCTGGTGCGGTATCGACCCAGCCCGTAGAGTGGTCGGATGCCATCCGTCAATGGACGGAGGTGGATTTCACAGCGAGGGGTTTGTGGCCGGTCCGGAACGGATCGAGTGGCGACGGAGTTTTCCGTCCCGGTCTCTGGGAACCCTGGTGTGGTACGCCGTATCGGCGACGCTCGCGGTCCTGCTGATCCGCGCGCTCTTCGGCGACGAGCCCGAGACGCTGGACTCCGGCGGGCACAACCCGCTCGCCGATCTTCCGATGTGGACGGCCGGGCTGGCCGCGGTCGGGGCGGTACCGATCGCGCTGGCGGTCATCCGGCGGCCGCGGGTCGGGGCCAACCACTTCGCGCTCACCATGCGCCCGGGCTGGGTGCGCACGCTCGTGCTGCCCTGGTCGCGGGTCGGCGAGGTGGCGGCCGTCGAGGTGGGCGGCGAGCGGTTCCTGGCGGTACGCCTGCTGGAGGGTCTCGACCGCACGGGGACCAACCCGGCCTGGATCGACCAGAACGTGCTGCGCGAGCTGAACAAGATCAGCGATGGGCAGGGCCGGCGCGACGGGCGCGGCGTCGGCGTTGCCGTGCGCCTGCGTGACTTCAACGGCACGCCCGACGGTCAGCTGGCCGCCCTCGCCGCCTTCGCACCAGATCAGGTGCAGATAGCCAACCGGCTTTAACCGAGCCGGCCTAGGTGAGCTGCACCTGCACCGGCTCGCTGAGCTTGGTGCCGAGGCGCCCGACCAGCTCGTACTTCCCCGCCGGCGGCGTCTCCCGGTTGGCACAGCCGTTGTTCGTGGCCTTGCCGGTCCAGACGGTGTTGAACGAGACCTCGATGCCGGGCTTCAGCACCGTCATCTGGCTGCCGTGCGGCGCGTCGCACGCGTCCGAGGACCAGATCTTGCTGGCCGCGACCTGGAGGTACAACTCCTGGTAGTCCGCGCCGAGATCCCGCGCGCACTCGTGCCCCGCGACGTTCTTGATCTTGATGGTGAACTTCAGGTAGGCGCCCCGGAACTGCACCGCCTGCTCGGGCGCGGCCACCAGGGACAGGTCGGCGTCGGCGCACGGCGGCACCGTCGTGGCCGGCGGCGCGGCGGCCGACGACACGACCGGCGCATGCGCCGAGGACGCGGGCGGCTCGCCGGTCGTCGGCACCTGGATGGTCACCGTCGGTGCCGGGTCGCCGGATGCCGGGCCGGCCGAGGCCGCCGCCGGGGTGCGTTTCTGGTCGCCGGTGTCGCTGCCACCGCAGGACGCCCAGAGCATCAGGGACGCGACGACGAGCACCCCACCGACGATCGCTCGGCGCCGCCAGTAGATGCCGGCGGACAATGGGCCAACCGTCAGCTTCATGATGCACTCACCGTATCGGGGGAACCGTCCGTGGTCGGGACGGCACGCCGTGAGCAGCGCTCAGAGATAAACCTTGCGGGCGTACACCGCGTGCGCCCCCGCGACCCGGTCGAGAAACAGCAGCCCGGCGCAGTGGTCGATCTCGTGCTGCAGCGCCCGGGCCTCGAAGGCGTCCGTCTCCATCTGGATTTCTTCGGTACCCCCGGGCGCGTACCCGGCCACCACGAGCCGGTTGGCCCGCTTGACGTCGCCGGTGAGGTCCGGTACGGACATGCAGCCCTCGCGCCCCTTCTGCCACTGCGACGCCTCGACGACCCGGGCGTTGCACAGCACGAAGGCGCCGTGGACGGTGCGCGCCTTCGGGTGCCCGGTGACGTCGACCGCGAACACCTGCGCACCCACGCCGACCTGGGGCGCGGCCAGCCCGACACAGCCGGGCGAGACGCGCATGGTCGCCACGAGGTCCTCGGCGAGCTGGAGAATCTCGGGGGCGGTCGGGTCGACGGGCTCGGCGGCGGTGCCGAGAACTGAAGCGGGCGCACAGACAACGGGCAGTACGGTCCCGCTCACGCCGCCGCCTCCGC